>CALKLO010000067.1 GCA_937991945.1 uncultured Granulosicoccus sp. | reverse complement strand
ATGAATGAGGATCAGATTAAGCCTCTGATTGAAGCTGCTGGATTCACCATGGTGGTCATGGAAGGTATGAGCGTATCTGAGCAGGCAGCATTGCTTAGCCGGGCTGATGCGCTTATGGCGCCTCACGGAGGCGCACTGACCAATATGGTTTTTTGCAAACCTGGAATTCCTGTCATTGAGCTGATGAGCCGGCATGTTTACCCGTACTACTATGGCTTGTCAGAGCTCTGCGGGCACCGTTATCACGCGATCATTGAAAACCCTGAGGCGGATTTCCCCCGACTGGTCAATCATAGAATTGCGCAAGCAAACGCGGACCCTGATGAGCAATGGCGAACTCAAAATGAGTCGTTCAGTGTCGATCTGGGTGCCGTTGAAAGAATGTTGCAGACATTACCTGCGCCAAGATAAGGCTTATTGCTTCAAGCAGTATGTTCACTGGCCGTGTTTTTGCAAGAGTCTGCATAACGAAAACAAGCATGTATCGATACCTTTCGGACATGTGATCACCTAGTGACCTGATTCATGAGATCAATGCGTCAAGCTGTATTGAGACCCTTCAAAATAGTGCGAAAGAAAGTGCGTGCGTGGAAAAATGAAACGCCGCAAGGGCGTCATTTGGCCAAGGTAGGTGCACGATATCGACGTCGATCCGTGCAGTTTGTTAAAAGCGCGTTTGGATCGAGTTCTTTGCCTGTCAGATCACAAAGCCTTTCGCAACCATCAGCCAATGAGGCTGCGACTGCGTCCGCAACTGCGTCCGCAACCCGAGCTGTACGGGCAGCCAATGATGCCTGTATGCAAGTAGCGCCTGTTGACTCTGTCACTGTGTTGAACACGATTAAGCATTTTGCTAATCCTGGTCCAGGCTTTGAAAAGCCGAGTGGCATAGATTCTCGCCAATTAACTCAGCGCGTAAAGTCAGTTGCTTTCTACTTACCGCAATTCCACCCGTTTGCTGAGAACGATAGCTGGTGGGGCGATGGCTTTTCGGAGTGGCGTAATGTTTCGCGTGGTGCTCCACGATTTGACGGTCACTATCAACCACGAATACCTCGTGATCTAGGTTTCTATGACTTAAATTCTATCGATACCATTCGTGCACAATCTGAAATGGCAACCAAGTTTGGTATTGAGGCCTTCTGCTTTTATTACTATTGGTTTAACGGCAAACGATTGATGGATATGCCGTTGGATAAATTTGCTAACGATGAACAAATAGAGCAAGATTTCTGCATCATGTGGGCTAATGAGAATTGGACTCGCACATGGGATGGGCACGAAAGCGAGGTGTTGATCCAGCAAGACTATCTTGAGTCTGACGAAGCTGCGTTTATTGCAGATACATCTCGCTACATGGCGAATGATCGGTATATGACAGTGGCAGGTCGCCCACTATTTATTTTGTACCGACCCGGTCTTCTACCGAATGCAAAAGAGACGTTGCAACGATGGCGTGACCTGTGGACGGAGGCGTTAGGTGTCACACCGTGGATACTCATGGTACAAGGATTTGGCAACACCGACCCACGCGAATATGGACTTGATGGCGCGGTAGAATTTCCTCCTCACAAAGTCGCCATCAACGTACCTGATATGAATCAGGAATTAACGTTGTTCGATCCGGATTTTGCTGGCCATGTACGAAGCTATGAAGGTGTCATTAACGAATCTTTGAACGAAAAAGTAGCAGACTTTCCACTCATTAAAACGGTATCCCCTCATTGGGATAACGATGGACGACGTGAAGGGCGGGGCATGGTGCTGCATGGTTCTACACCAGAACGCTATGAGTACTGGTTGAATGGTGTCATTGATCATGCTCGACAAAACCCTTTCAACGAAGAGCCTATTGTTTTTGTTAACGCGTGGAACGAGTGGGCGGAGAGTGCGTACCTCGAACCGGATGTACATTATGGACATGCCTATTTGAATGCGACTCAACGTGCTGTTCATGGTTTAAGCGGACTTATAAATCAATCGACATCGAGTTTAATGTCGTCAGTGACTAGTGCGCCCAGTGCGAAAAATATTTTACTCGTAGGCCATGATGGACATAAGCATGGAGCACAGATGTTGCTGCTCTCTCTAGCGACGCTCTATCGTAAGCAGTTTGGTATGAATGTCACCGTTCTTATTAAGGAAGGTGGTGTCATGCTCAAAAGCTATAAAGAGGTAGCTGATTCCTATGTGCTATCTGAAATAGGCCCAGATGGATTGCAGCGTTTGTTAGAAAACGGTGGGTTCGAGATGGCAGTGTGCAATACCTGCGTCACGGGCGATCTTGTTCCAGTGCTTAAAGAAGCGGGTTTACAGGTTGTGTCCTTGATTCACGAAATGCCTATGCTCATTGAGGAATACTCGCTACAGAATAACGTTCAGATTATTGATGAAAATGCTGATCATGTGGTATTCCCGTCGGAAATTGTTCGTCGTGGGTTTAAAGGATTTGCACGCCGCCAAAGCGGTGAGCATCACATTAAACCTCAAGGCACCTACCTGACTATTGAGTATGATGAATCTGCGCGTCATCGCATAAGAGCACAACTTGGCATCGGTGCCAATGACAAAATTGTATTAAATGTTGGATACGCTGATTTACGCAAAGGCTTTGATCTGTTTCTACAATCTGCTCAGCAGTGGATGAAAACACGATCCGATGTACATTTCGTATGGGCAGGTGCCATCTCTGTCGATATGCAGCGGTGGGTGCAATCAGATTTACAACACACAGAATTCGCGAATCGCATCCATTTAATCGGATTTACAACTGAGATGTCCGACTACTATTCTGCCGCCGATGTGTTGTTTTTAACATCGCGAGAGGATCCCTATCCAACGGTTGTGCTAGAAGCGATGAATGTGGGTGTGCCGGTTGTATTGTATAAAGATGCGACAGGATTCGATGCGGTCATGCAGGAGCATGGTTTCGCTATCGAACGAGGCAATCAAAAAGTTCTAGAGGCGGCGCTGAGCAAAGCGTTGGATAACGACACTGAGCAGCGTCGTAATGCCAGAATCTCTTTTGTAGAAAATAATTGTCAGTTGGACGACTACTGTTTCGAATTGTTACAGCTACTAAAGCCTGAGCTTAAAAAAGTATCCGTGGTTGTGCCTAATTACAACTACGAAGCTTATTTGCCAGAGCGATTAGCTACGGTGTTTAATCAGGATATGCCAGTTTTCGAAATCATTGTACTAGATGATAAATCACCCGATAACAGCTTGGAGGTGATTAAGCAGAGTGCAAAGATAGCAGGCCGTAATATCCGCTTAGAGGCGAATAGTTCGAATAGCGGAAACGTATTCAAGCAATGGTCACTCGGACTATCGATGTGTCGTGGCACTCACGTCTGGATAGCAGAGGCTGATGATTTGGCTGAGCCGCAGTTTTTATCGGTATCGGTTGCTGCGTTTAAAAATAACACCTGCTTAAGCTTTACCGATTCTGCTCAAATTGATGGACGTGATACGCATCTAGCTAACAGCTACGATTATTACTACCAGCAAGTACACGCTGATTTGTTTAACAAGTCCTTCTTAATGGATGGTCAGGATTTTGTTAAACAGGCTTTGGCGGTGCGTAATGTCATTCTCAATGTCAGTTCTGTTGTTTGGGACAGGCAGCATTTGGACGATACGCTTCAGGCGGTTGGTCGTGAAGTGATGCAGTATTCGTTAGTTGGCGATTGGCGGCTATATTTAGCGTGCTTGGATAACCCCGATTGCTCGATAGCCTTTGTTGCTGATTCGCTGAATATTCACAGACGACATGCTTCGAGTGTCACGCATGCGTTGGATCTTCAGCATCACCTTGATGAAATCCTAGCAATGCATGCTAAAGCGCTTAGTGTTTCGGATGACTCAGATGTGCGCGAAAACCAATCTGAATATGAAGCTGCGCTTCGTGTTCAATTTAAACTACCCGCAGCGAGCGTGCAGGCAGCCTAATGTGTGCAGGTCTTGCCGAGATGCCAGACGACCCCGTTGCTGAAGCCGTGTCGGCAGACTGTGTCTTAGATAATCTTACGAATAACACCTCTAGTGTGTTGTCCGGGCGGGACGGTTGGTTGTTTTCTCGGCATGCGGCGACGCTTTTACACCCAGCGAATAAGGCTGACATCGGATTTGTAGAGGCTTGGCAACACGAGCTAGCGAGTCGGCAAGCTCATTTCTCTTCGAAAAATATTCGATATTTTCATGTGTTCGTTCCAGATAAGGTCACCCTCCTCGGTGACTATCTTGATGAGCATGGCGCTGAGTATGCCAGCCAACGCCGAGTGAGTCCGCTAAAAACGCTGACCCAAAAATACAAGCCCACGCTAAGCTGTTTGATTGATCCGACAGCCTATCTTGAGCGGCAAAAAGATAGCTATCCGTTGTTCTGGAAATCTGATACGCGCTGGACGCCGTGGTCAGCCTATATGACATGCCAAATGCTGTGCTCGTCGTTAGGCGTGGATATTAATAACCAGTTGCTAGGGTATCCATTTAGTGAAACCTCCCAGCCAATGGATCTTGATGGTGGTCAGCTGCCGAATAAGCCTCAGCAGGTTCGGCTGTATCGGTATTGGCTTCGCTCCAAGCTACGGTACGCGAATGAAGTTGTTCGGTTGCGCGAATCAACATTGACACCGGGTTGTGCAGAATTAGCGGATCCTCAACTAGGTGAGGGCGCACATGTGGTCTTTGAGAATCATCACGAGAGCACACCCAATCGCACACTTATAATATTTGGCGATCAACATTCTGCTGATAGCCGAACCTTGTTGACGGGCATGTTAGCTGAGTCATTCTCAGAGGTGCATTTTGTATGGGCTGCAGGAATCGATTACGACTATGTAGAGCGTGTTCAACCGGATGTGGTCATTACCCAATGTAATGAGTTGGCTTTATTTGAAGAGCCAGTGACGCAAGTGGATATACGCAAGCTCGAAACTCAGACACTTCAATGCCTATCGACGCATGCAGTCGCAGATGAGGCCTTACCATTGGACACTACCGTGTCTGATCCGGTCAATAATGGTGCGAAAAAAAGCACATTATTTCACGCAGAGCGGTATGCCCTAGATTTACCGTTGATGGTGCAAGACTGCCCTGAGCAGCCGAATGCTGAGGCTTATATGTCTAGCAATGAAGTTGAGCTGCACGAAATACCCGCTGCACAGGTGTATTTCACCGGACCCTCGTGGTGGGTTCACGATGGTGCTGGGAATGAAATTCTTAGGCACGAAATTGCGAGTAATCAAAAGCCTGCAGGTCGCTGGCGGCGTGGCAAACGGCTGAAAGGGACCTCCTTGATGTTCGCGACTTCGGCAGGGGCTCATTGTTATTATCATTGGATGCTAGAAATAATGCCTAAATTGGGCATGCTCGAGCGTAGTGGCATTAGCATCGATTCAATTGATCATTTTTTAGTCAGAGAGATTACGGGTTCTTGGCAGGTGGAAACGCTGGCACGATTTGGAATAGATAAATCTAGAATCGTTGAAACAGCTAAACGGCCTAATTGGCGCTGCGATCATTTGATGCATGTTGATCTAAACTGCGGTATCAACTTAAAGATGCATCGCTTTACTCCGCAATGGATGAAGCATATGTATCCGCCAGCTCCCTCTGAAGAGCCACGTATAAAGCTATATATTTCACGTCCAGAAGGCGTTCGGCGTGGAATTTCCAACGAACACGCCATTTTGCCACTGCTGAAAGAGGCAGGTTTTACCATTATGGCCATGGAAGGTTTAAGCGTTGCTCAGCAAGCAGCCTTGTTATCTCGTGCTGATGTCGTCATGTCACCGCACGGAGGGGCATTAACCAATATGGTGTTCTGCCGACCTGGTGTGCATATAGTGGAGATGTTCAGCCGTCACGTGTTTCCCTACTATTGGGGACTTGCCGCAAATTGCGGTCATCACTACCACGCGATTTTGGAAGAGCCAGACAAAGACTATCCCCGCTTAGTCAACGCCAGAGTGGCGCAAAGCTTCGCTGATACGCAGCACCAGACAGCCGCGCTCAGCTTTGATGTGTCTGTAGATGCTGTCAAAGCGGTGTTAGCTAAGTTTTAGCAACTCCACGTGCAGACGGTGGATCTTAAGTTTTCGTGTTCACGGACGCTAATAAACTCATATAACAACTTGTGGGGACGGCAAGGCCGGTACAAGCGCTGCGTTAACTATCGCAACACATGATGTGATAGCTGTCGCAATCGCCTAAAATCTGGCACAATCTAGTCGGGTAATTCGTGTGTACACGACGCAAAGTCGTCGTTTCATCAACAACTCATCACCGTCCCTCAGTACTTGCTCGATTGCAAATGATTGCGATCAGCTTATTAACTCAGCTCAATGGAACTACAACTGTCGTTATGAATAACATTCAGTCTGGTATGCGCAACCTATCAAGTAAAAGAATTCTAGTAACCGGAGGTGCGGGATTCCTAGGCTCTCACCTGTGTGAACGTCTGTTGTCTGAGGGCCATGAAGTGGTCTGCATGGACAACTATTTCACGGGTAACAAACAAAATATTCTGCATTTAATCGATAACCCACGTTTCGAATTGATGCGGCACGACGTGACATTCCCTGTCTACATCGAAATTGATGAAATATATAACCTAGCTTGCCCAGCTTCTCCTATTCACTACCAACACGATCCGGTGCAAACCACTAAGACCAGTGTTCACGGTGCAATCAACATGTTGGGCCTTGCCAAACGTACAGGCGCTAAAATCTTTCAGGCCTCTACTAGTGAAGTTTACGGCGATCCTCACCAGCACCCGCAGCGTGAAGACTACTGGGGCCATGTAAACCCAATCGGCTTCCGCTCGTGCTATGACGAAGGCAAGCGTTGTGCTGAAACGTTGTTTTTTGATTACCACCGTCAACACGACCTGCGTATCAAGGTTGGCCGTATCTTTAACACTTATGGTCCGCGCATGCATCCTAGTGATGGCCGCGTTGTATCAAACTTCATCATGCAGGCACTGACTGGCGAACCTATCACTATTTATGGTGCAGGCGACCAGACTCGATCTTTTTGCTACTGCCTAGACCTCATTGAAGCGTTTGTTCGAATCATGGGTACTGATGATTCTTTCACTGGCCCAGTCAACATCGGTAACCCTGATGAATTCACGATTCTTCAGTTGGCTGAAAAAGTCATCGCAATGACTAATTCGTCCTCTGAGCTCGTGTTCAAGGACCTACCTAGCGATGATCCAACTCAGCGTCGTCCAGATATCTCTCTTGCTAAGAAAGAGCTGGATTGGGAGCCTCAGGTGAAGCTGGAGCAGGGTCTTGAAAAGACAATTGCTTATTTCTCTGGTCTTCTCGACACAGGTGACAGCAAAGTCCACGCATTTTCTAAATCTAGTTAAACGAAAGGCCTAATTGCCTCTCGTAGTCGGCGGCTCAAACCCTTAGGGGTTTGGGCCGTTTTCCGTTATGCGGTAGCAAAATAACGTCGTTAAATGGCACTGTAAGGCCTAAGGGCTTGGCTTGGCGATAGAAATGAAGTTCTGTGGGCGTGCTTCTTGCGTAGAGCAGGGTATAGCCGACAGGAATTCGCATGATATGAAAGGTATTGTTTTAGCGGGTGGTTCAGGAACCCGTCTACACCCGATGACGCAGGCCGTGTCCAAGCAAATGCTGCCGGTCTATGACAAACCTATGATCTACTATCCGCTGAGCACACTGATGCTCGCGGGAATCAATGAGGTGTTAATCATCTCAACCCCTCGCGATGTCCCGCTCTTCCAACAGCTGTTGGGTGACGGAAGCCAGTGGGGCATGGATATTAGCTACACCGTACAGCCGTCGCCAGATGGTCTCGCCCAATCATTCCTGCTAGGCGAGGAATTCATTGGTGATGACGATGTCGCGCTGATCCTCGGTGATAACATTTTCTACGGACACGATTTAGCGGGATTGCTGAAGTCTGCTTCAGATAGAGAATCCGGGGCTAGTGTCTTCGCCTATCGCGTGAGTGACCCTGAACGCTACGGCGTTGTGTCATTTGATGCAGACGGTCGAGCGTTGAACATTGAAGAGAAACCAGAAAAACCAGAATCCCATTTCGCGGTAACAGGTTTGTATTTCTACGATAACGATGTCGTTGACATCGCTCGTGAAATCAAGCCGTCGGCGCGTGGCGAACTTGAAATCACCGATGTGAATAAGGTCTACCTACAACGAGGCGATTTGCATGTCCAGCGTATGTCGCGTGGATATGCTTGGTTGGATACAGGTACCGGTGATTCCTTGCTTGAGGCCGGTCAGTTTGTCGAAACGTTGGAGAGACGTCAGGGGCTGAAAATAGCGTGTCCTGAAGAAGTCTCCTGGCGCAATGGTTGGATTAACGACGAAGCTTTGCTGCGTTTAGCAACGCCGTTGTTGAAAAACAAATATGGCCAATACCTCAGTGGGTTGGTTCATGAATCACACGACAATGTCGTGCCATTCCGTCAGGCAAGCTAGGTCGAGATATTTTAGTGTCCGCTCAAGCCAAACCCATTGATGTCGCAGGTGACGTTGAAGCCTTGGAGAAACCCGAGCAAGCTAAAGCGCTTGCTACGGGAGCAGGGGCTGCGACGGTTACGCCGATTAACGCAGGTGTCGTTGAGCCTGTTATCGATTCAGCTGCTGACGATAGTGCTGTGTCCTCAGCTGGATCTCCTAATAACTTAATCAAGCGAAGCGTTGATGAAATCTACGCACTGATGGCTGAGGTCCATGAAATACGTGAGGAGCTTCTAGCGCACGGCGTACAGTTTCACATGCTCAACGCCCTGATTGAGATGGGTGTGCATGAAAAACTCGTAGAGCAAGCCAAGATGGTGACGACAGCTGTTGAAGCGTCCGTTAAAGCGCATGGTCCTCAAGCCATCGAGCGAGAAGAGCTAGAACAGCATCTTGAAGAAATTGTGGCGCTAGAGAAAGATCTGCGTCATGTACGCCATGTCGCTAGTCAGCAGGGTGTTCACATGCAGGCATTGAATCACCTGACGCAATTGATGCGACTCAATCCTGGTGATCGTGGCGTACAAGCTATCAATACCTTTGTTGCTTATGCCGACGCTGCAGGAGTTCCTTTAGACCGCCTAGAGAAAATTCGCGAACAGTTCAAGGATGGTCCTAAATCTGTATTGCCCGATGTTGCTCGTGAAAATCACGTTAAAAGTGGCGATGAGTGGATCCAGCTAGGCAAAAACGTGGTACTCGGCTTGGTGCTGACTGGCATCATGATGTGGATGGTGGTGCTGTGAGTTCATCGCTCTCGATTCAACGTGTCGTATCAGACTCTGAGTCGTTAGCGAGTTCTGTATCCAATGCTGAAGTCGCCGTAGCTTTATCTCCCGGTATTTTACGAATAAAAAACCTAGCTCAACTGCTGGGCATTAAAAAAGTACTCTCTCCGCGTGAAGCACGTAGGCAGGCATTACCTGCTGATGTCGTGCTTGCATGGGGCCGAAAAGAGACCGCAGCTGTTGCCGTTGAATACGCAACAAAACGAGCACTACCAGTTTGGTATTTGGAAGACGGCTGGATACGTACTGCTTCTGAACGTGCGCATTCGCGTAGCTGTTACTCCATACTGCTAGACGATCAAGGTGTCTATTACGACTCGACTAAACCGTCTGCTATAGAAACGTATCTTAATCTGAGTGATGAAGAATACGCATTGCAATGCGACGCTAAAGCATTGGAGTATGCCGCTGCTTGTCGTGAAATATTGGTTGAAAACAATATTTGTAAATACAACTATTGCGCGACTCGAATACCTTCGCTACCTAATGTCGATGACGAACAGGGTGAACCCACAGAATTAGAACAAGATGCTTTTGTTCTTGTGGTTGATCAGACTCGTGATGATGCCTCTGTGCGCTACGGTGCGATGGATGAAGCGGCATTTATTCGAATGCTAGATTCAGCCATTGATGAGAATCCGACTTTACCTATTATTGTTAGAACTCATCCTGATGTAGTTGCCGGAAGGCGCAAGGGCTACTTAGCTGACTATGCTGCTTCATTAGGCATAACAGTGGTCGCAGGTTTCGATAACCCATTTCCCTGGGTGAAACTAGCTGCGCGTGTATACGTAGGCACCTCTCAATTGGGATATGAGGCATTACTATGTGAAACACCGGTCATTGTGTTCGGTTTACCCTTTTATGCAGGTTGGGGACTAGCAGACGAACGGCAGCGACTACGTCGTCGTGTACGACTCCGAAACATCAATGAGATATTCCATGCGAGTCATGTAAAACTGGCTCGTTATTGTTCACCAATGAGTGGGCTGACGTGGCAGCTACATGAAACGCTGGCTCATGTGTGCTTGCAAAAAGAAAACTTTCGGCGTAATGCACATGATTTTCACTGTGTAGGAATTACGCCATGGAAGCGTCGGTATGTACAACAGTTTTTGCGCTCGCCTGATGGTTCTGTGAGCTTTGGCGAGGACAACGATGCGACGGACAACAACACCCTAGTGACATGGGGCTTCAGACGATACCCCGATAGTAATAACCTACCTACATTGCCTGTATGGCGTTTAGAAGATGGCTTTATACGATCTGCTGGGTTGGGTTCAAACTTTACAGCTCCCGGTTCATTGGTGGTGGATGGCAAAGGGCTCTACTTTGACCCTAGCGCCACAAGCGATCTTGAAACATTGTTGTGTGAATACAACTGCAGCGACTTGGAATTAGAGCGTGGCCGCCAGCTGCGACAAATGGTTATCGATGCGCGAGTCTCTAAATATGATGTTGCAGCGAATGATCAAAAAATAAAAGGCTCTGCCGATAAATTGTGTGTCTTAGTAACAGGACAGGTAGAGGACGATGAATCTATTAAGCGCGGTTGTGCTGACATCACTACTAATGCTGAGTTGCTACGCGCAGTCCGTAAAGCCCGACCCGACGCATGGATTGTGTATAGACCACATCCTGATGTGCAAGCTGGAAATCGTAACGGTCGAGTAGACCCCTTTACTGAACAGTCGTGTGCAGATGTTGTAGACACAGCATCTTCAATCATTACGTGTATTGATGCTTGCGATGAACTACACACGATGACATCGTTATCCGGTTTTGAAGCTCTTATGCGTGAAAAGCGCGTTATGACGTACGGCTCCCCATTTTATTCTGGTTGGGGTTTAACAGAAGATCACGCAAAAACTGAACGACGATGTCGCCAGAGAACTTTGGACGAACTCGTCTACCTTGCACTGGTTAAGTATCCGCGTTATGTGGATATAGCTTCCGGTGAATTTGTGTCCGCTGAACAAATGGTTAGAGCCATTCAGCGGCAGAAGGAGCAGACCTTGAATAATAATGAAAATAGCTGGTCAGGTAGACAAGTCAGCAAGGTTGTTAACATCGTTAAGGGGCTTAGATATGCGCCGTAACGTTCTTCTCTTGCAAGGGCCGATAGGGCCTTTTTTCTCACGATTTGGGGATGATCTTGCTGCACGAGGTTTTGCAGTCACAAAGATAAACTTCAATGGTGGAGATCGATTTTTCTATAGGCGCTCTGGCGCCATTGATTACACCGGTAAGCTGACTGATTGGGAGCACTGGCTTGAGCGATTGATGATTAATCGCAATATAGGACGTTTGTATTTATTTGGTGATTGTCGTTCTTACCATCGCATAGCGAGGGAAGTTGCCACTCGCCTGAATATACGAGTATTCGTCTTCGAAGAGGGCTACATTCGCCCCAATTTTATTACCTTAGAAGAGAATGGCGTTAACGGTCATTCCACTATGATGAAGGGTGAGCTTGAAATAAGTGCCATTGCTCCGGAATTGCCTGCAGAGCACCAACAGCCCAGCAACGTGTTTCAGCTGACTGCGTTGTACGCCATGATTTACTACTGGGCAAGTGCCGCCAGGGCAGGGCGTTTTCCTTACTATCGACACCATCGTCCTTTTGGTTGGTTGTCGGAAGGTTCTCGTTGGATTCGCTCGGGCATGCGTAAATGGTTGTACACCCGACGTGAGCGCAAAGTATTGGCTGAGTTGATACCGCAGTTTGATAAAAATTACTTCGTCTGCCCATTGCAAGTTCATTGTGATATGCAGGTGGTTGTGCATTCAGATTTTAATTCTATCGAACACTTCATTGGTGAGGTGTTAAGTTCGTTTCGCGAAAATGCACCACTGAATAAGGCGATTGTTTTCAAACATCATCCTTTGGATCGGGGTTATACCGACTATTCCAGTTTGTTTGCGAATCTTGTTGCAGAGCTAGGTCTCCAAGGGCGCGTTTTCTATGTTCATGATGTGGATCTACCTACGTTACTTCGCCATGCCCAGGGAACTGTGCTAATCAACAGCACGGTGGGTATGTCATCGCTGTTCCACGGAACACCAGTTAAAACTATGGGCGATGCTATTTATGATATTCCAGGGCTCACGGAACAAGGCGATCTAGATGATTTCTGGCGATGTGAGGAGCGTGTCGATAAAGATCTTTTTCAAGCGTTCAGAGCGTATTTAGTGCAACGTAACCAGTTGAATGGAAATCTATATCGTAGAATCAGTGATCATGGCGCTACAGGTATTGTCTGGTCTGACAATTTGAGTACAGAGCACACTTGGCACCGAGATAAAATTGAGGTTAAGCGTGTACCTAAGTTGACGCTGATTGAAGGTGGTGCTGGTTTGAACACAGGCACTGCATCGGACGATGCGGAAGCGGCTTAATCTGACTGCGGCGTGGTGATATTCACTACGCCGTATTACGTACGGATTGAAACCTTAAGCCTTGCTGCTTTTAATGGGGGCCAGTCGAATAGCCTCAGCTAACGTAATAATGCCTTCTTGAGCCAGTTTTAATAACTGGCTTGGCAACGTTGTTTGCTCTTGGAGTAACGTCAACGCATAACGTATATCCGAATCGTAGAGTGCATCTTTAACGGCATCGTCAATGGGTACAATGTCGTAAATCTCTAGCGCTTTACCCATACCGGTATGATTACATCGATTGCAACCTGAGCCGTGGCTAAACGATGCGCGCATACGATGGCGGAGCCAATCGTTAATGTTGTTCGGTTTGATGGGGCTGTATTCAGCTAACCACTCGGTCCCAGCATCATTAGGTATTTGGTTTTCGCGGCAATACTGACAAACGCACTGTGCCTGTCTGAGCACGACCACGGCCGATAAGCTCCTGGCGATAGCTTCACTTCTCACGCCTAACGATACTAGCCGTGCGATAGCATCAGCGGCTGTCTTTACCCTGACGCTTTGCACCACAAACGTGTGTTCTGTGGCAATACGAGATAGCTCAGGTATTAGCCCGTCGTCAAGTGTCTGACAAGCAATGATGGCATCACAGCCCAGCCGGCACATCGCAGTCCAGTTTTGTACCTGTTGGGTCGTGGGCGGTGTGTCCATCGCAAGCTGTGTGGTTCTGGGTAATAACGGATGCCCAGGGCTATCCACACAAATAATTTTTTTATCCGGTGCAACCAACTCTTGAGCCAAGGCTCTGGCTGTTCTTGCTCGTGCATGAGTGACATCGCTAGCGATGAGCATCATGCCACTGGGTTGACTAAGAAATTCGCGGATTTTCGTTTGTTGTGTCCGAGTCATGGCTAATTCATCCAGACGCGGTGGCGGTGTTTTTAGTGGTTGTAAAAACGTAATCAGGTACGTGTAACCACGAGCACTGGGCACGACATCGAACTGCAGCAATTGTTCAGTTGACTGGACAATGAATCCAAACCATCCGCGTTTCGGGAGATCACTGTGGGTAGAGTCCCACAAATAGCTTTCTAATAACGTAAGGCAGCTTTGGTATTGGGCGACAGTTTCAAGGCGAATTTCTGTGAAGTTGAACGGGCTTCTGTAACGAAGCCGCCAGCAATCTTCGTCCGGTTCTATATGAATTTCGTGCGCATGTTGGCGCTGAGCTTCTGCAACGGTTTCTCGAAGCAGGTCCCATGATAGTCGATCAGATTCCGTGCATGAATCAAATACATGGCACAGATCTACCGGATGCTCTGAAGCATGATCTGGATGCAGTGAAACAGTTGCTGTGGAAGAGCGAGGCATGCAATGGGCTAATCATTTAGTGTCAAACTATTATCGGCGCCGCATTGCCTAGCTGAGAGGGGCTTGTGTAATACAGGTGCAGATCAGCGACCTGCACCTCTTTTCCGCAGGTTATAGTGTGATCAACTTATCGTACAACGTAACGATTCAGCAACATCAAAGCAGCGTTTACCCGCAGGGCACTCTACGCCAGCGGGTAATGCCGTTGAACCCGCAGGGCATGAATTTCCACGTTCGCCGGTGCACCATTGTTCGTTGCTCAACTGATAACACGCAGCATCATCTTGTAGGCATTGGTTTCTGTTTCGAATTTGCGTGTCTCCTGCTTTACAAGCACTGATACGACTTGCACCATCGCTTGTGCCGGCAGTGATACTGCCGGTGCTTCCAGAGCTTGCACATGCACTTAATACAACTGTGATGACAGTAACAGTTAGTAGTGTTTTTAAACGAGTTAACAGCGTAGCGTTAATGCATAAAAACGATAATAAGGTCAGTTGTCTCATAGGGGTACTTGATCCAAAGTGTAGTGATGTGTCGATTAGTTTTAGTGATTAGAGAAACGGTATCACTTGAAATATACGGGCTTTACTTCGCCACGTTCAAGTTTACCTTTCCACAGCAGTGGGCCTGTTTTATGAACAGATTCACCGCTTGAATCAACAGCCACTGTGACCGGCATATCTTCAACGATAAACTCATGGATTGCTTCCATGCCGAGCTCTTCGAAGGCAACAACACGTGCTTCGCGGATCGCTTTTGAAACCAGATAAGCGGCGCCACCTACCGCCATGAGATAAACCGCTTTGTGCTTCTTGATTGCATCAATGCCAGACTCGCCACGTTCAGCCTTACCAATCATGCCCAATAGGCCATAGTCTGCCAGCATCATTTCGGTGAATTTATCCATACGCGTTGATGTAGTGGGTCCTGCTGGCCCGACTACTTCGTCCCTAACTGGATCTACCGGACCCACGTAGTAGATAAACTTTCCGCGAAAATCAACTCCCTCTGGTAGTGGTTCTCCGGCTTCCAAGAGGCTTTGAATTTTCTTATGCGCAGCATCTCTACCGGTCAACATACGTCCATTGAGAAGGAGTGTTTCGCCTGGCTTCCAAGAAGCGGCTTCTTCAGGTGTCACGGTATCAAGATCAACCCGCCTTGCGCCGGTTCCGGCATCCCAGGTTATTGCTGGCCAGTCATCCATGTTTGGAGGGCTTTGCAGAGAGGGGCCATTGCCATCTAGAACAAAATGCGCGTGTCTCGTTGCAGCACAGTTAGGAATCATGGCTACAGGCTTAGACGCTGCATGAGTGGGGTGATCAAGTATTTTCACATCGACTACGGTAGTCAGGCCGCCTAGGCCTTGGGCACCGATACCGAGTGCGTTGACCGCTTCGAATATTTCAAGGCGCAGCTCTTCAATACGATTTGCCGGCCCACGATCTTTTAATGCCTGAATGTCGACAGGACCCATGAGTGATTGTTTGGCTAGCACTGCCGCTTTCTCAGCTGTACCACCAATGCCTAATCCGAGCATGCCAGGAGGGCACCAACCAGCTCCCATAGTGGGGACGGTCTTGACGACCCAGTCTAGGATGCTGTCGCTGGGGTTGAGCATCACTAGCTTGGATTTATTCTCTGAGCCGCCCCCTTTGGCTGCAATTTCGAACTCGACCTTGTCACCAGAGACGATTTCGGTGTGGATGACGGCCGGTGTGTTGTCACCGGTGTTTCTACGAGCTCCAGCGGGGTCAGCCAAGATAGAGGCTCGCAATTTGTTATCCGGATCAAGGTAGGCACGACGAACGCCTTCGTTGATCATGTCGGTCAGGTTGAGCTTGGTGTCCCATTGCACATCCATACCGACTTTGACAAACACCGTGACAATGCCAGTGTCTTGGCAAAGAGGGCGTTTGCCTTCAGCGCACATTCTGGAATTGACCAAAATTTGCGCCATGGCGTCTTTAGCCGGAGTGGACTCTTCGCGTTTCCAGGCCTCGTGTACCGCATCGATATAGTCCTTGGGGTGAAAATAGGACATAAATTGCAGGGCATCGCATACGCTGTCAATCAGGTCATCTTGGCGAATTACACTCATTGATGGGACTCACTGTGGGGTGAAAAGAGGGTGATAAAGTCACGAATACTAAAACAATTATACGAGAGGCTTGACGCGTGGCAATCTCTAAGGGCACTATTTACACCAGATGAATGATCTCAACCACAATAAGCTCTCTATAGAACCTCGCTGGCGAAGCTGATCGACCGCATGTAATCGCCGCGCCGGGGTCGCTTTGAACCCCTTATTTTTACGTTTTATATTTTGTTGTGAGTTGACACTCCCTATGACCCCAGAAGACTTCAACCGCTTTCATGCGGAAGGGTATACCCGTATCCCTGTGAGCTGCGAGCTAATTGCAGACCTCGACAACCCTCTGTCTACCTTCAAAAAGGTGGCCGATCAGCCCTACACATTTTTGTTCGAATCTGTGCAAGGAGGCGAGAAGTGGGGTAGGTACTCTATTATTGGTTTACCAGCAAAAACGATCATTCGTGTTCGAGCCAAGACGATATCCATTGAGCAAGATGGCGTTGAGGGCCCGAGCGAATCGGTTGATGACCCACTGAGCTGGATAGAAGACTACCAGGCACAATTTAAAGTGCCGCAGATAGACGGATTACCGATTATCACCGGTGGTTTAGTGGGCTATTTCGGCTACGACACGGTTAGGTTGATTGAGCCTCGTTTGGGCGACAATCCGCATCCAGATCCCATCGATAACCCGGATATCTTGTTGATGGTGACCGATGAGCTGGTCGTATTCGATAATCTTAGTGGCAAGCTTACAATTATTGTACTGGTCGATCCGAGCACGGCTGATGCACGGCTAAACGGCTTGCGTCGAGTCGCGCAACTACACGATGCCATTCGCACTGATTTACCTGCACGCAAAACCTCCCACACGGTGACAAAAGTGGCTGAGGCAGACTTTGAAAGCGGGTTTACAGAAAAAGGCTACAAAACGGCTGTCAAAAAAATCATCGAATACATTACTCAAGGAGAGTGTATGCAGGTGGTTTTGTCGCAAAGGTTATCTATACCGTTTGCAGCGCCAGCGTTAGATCTGTATCGCTCGCTCAGAACGCTTAACCCATCGCCCTATATGTTTTATTTGGACTTAGGCGATCACCATGTGGTGGGTGCATCCCCAGAGATTTTAGTCCGATTGGAAGATTCCGAGGTGACTGTTCGGCCATTGGCGGGAACTCGTCCACGAGGCGCTGATGAAGCGACTGACAAAGCGCACGAGGAATCGCTTTTAAAGGATCCTAAAGAATTAGCTGAGCATCTTATGCTGATCGATTTGGGCAGAAACGATATCGGACGTATCGCTGAAACCGGCACCGTCAATGTGACGGACAAGTTCAGTATTGAGCGTTATTCGCATGTCATGCATATCGTCTCCAATGTTGTTGGAAAGCTTAAGAAAGGGATGTCCCCGATGGACGTGCTCAGGGCGACTTTTCCAGCAGGCACGTTGTCCGGTGCACCCAAAGTGCGAGCCATGGAAATCATACAAGAGCTTGAACCGGTAAAGCGCGGTGTCTATTCAGGTGCTGTCGGGTATTTGTCTTGGAACGGCAACATGGATACAGCCATTGCGATAAGAACCGCTGTGATTAAAAATGGAACACTGAATGTTCAGGCAGGCGCTGGAATTGTTTACGACTCCGACCCTGAAAGCGAATGGCAGGAAACGCATGCCAAAGCTCGCGCTATTTTTCGTGCTGTCACCATGGCCGAAGCTGGGCTAGATAAAAAGCCTGCGATGTTTGACGAACTAGGGGAGGCATAGCTATGTTGGCTGTCATTGACAACTATGATTCCTTCACGTGGAATTTAGTGCAGTACTCAGCAGAGCTTGGATGTGAGGTGTCCGTTTACCGAAACGACACGATTACGTGCGATGAACTCGAAGCACTTAAGCCTCGTTGCATCATGCTCTCACCAGGTCCTGGTCGCCCAGAGGCTGCGGGTATCACGTTAGAAATTGTTGAAAGATTTAAAGGCGTGGTGCCTATTATTGGTGTGTGTTTAGGGCATCAAAGTATCGGTCATTATTATGGCGGTAGTATCGTGCTTGCCCAAGAAATCATGCACGGCAAGCTATCGCAGGTTTATCACAATAATTCGGGTGTTTTTGAGGGGCTACCTAATCCGTTTACAGCTACGCGATATCATTCATTAGTTATTGATGCGCAAACACTACCTGCTGAGCTTGAAGTCACCGCATGGACTCAAAACGAACAGGGCGAACAGATTGAAATAATGGGGGTCGTTCACCGAGACCTATTAATTGAGGGCGTGCAGTTTCACCCAGAGTCTGTGAGTAGTGAACATGGCCATGCCATGCTAGCGAATTTCTTCAGACGTGCAAAGCTACTGAGCTAAGGTATACGATATGAAAATTCAGCAAGCTCTTGAGCAATTGCTACTACGCCAAGATCTTCTGCCCGAAGATATGGAGAACGTCATGCGGCAAGTCATGACAGGGGATGCAACTCCGGCTCAAATTGGCGGTTTCCTCATAGCCTTACGCATGAAAGGCGAAAGTGTTGATGAAGTTGCAGCAGCTGCATCGGTTATGCGCAGCTTAGCCGATGGTGTCAGTTTAAGTTTTGACGATGCCATTGATATAGTGGGCACCGGTGGTGATTCCACTAGCACGTTCAATGTATCGACCTGCAGCGCAGTTGTTGCGGCAGCAGCAGGTGCCAAAGTGGCTAAGCACGGCAACCGTTCGGTATCTAGTAAATCGGGAGCTGCTGATTTGTTAGAAGAAGCAGGCGTTAATATCGATTTGACACCAGAGCAAGTGGGTCATTGTGTGACGTCAGTGAATTTGGGTTTTATGTTTGCGCCTCGCCATCACAGCGCCATGAAACATGCCATTGGCCCTCGCCGAGAAATGGCGGTTCGCACTATTTTTAATTTATTGGGGCCCTTAACTAATCCGGCAGGTGCTCGTAGCCAACTGTTAGGTGTCTACGCAAAAGAGTGGGTTAGACCTATCGCTGAGGTTTTGAAAAAGCTTGGCAGTAAGCATGTCATCGTCGTTCATGGTCATGATGGGATGGATGAAATCAGTGTCAGTGGTCCAACGCATGTCGCTCATTTGCGCGATGGGGAGATAACTGAATACGAAATCGAACCGTCTCAATTCGGTTTGAATACGTCGTTAATAAGCGACATAGTCGTGCAGGGCGCTGCTGAGAGCTTAGACAAAATAAAATCTGTGCTGAACAATGAGCCTTCTGCCGCTCGCGATATCGTTGTGTTAAATGCGGGGGCTGCACTGTGTGTCGCAGGCGTTGCAGATACGATATCGGATGGCGTTGTAATGGCTCAAACAGCACTTGAAAACGGATCGGCAAAAGATAAACTTGCTCAGCTCGTCCAAGTTTCTCAAAGTTTTACAAAAGGATAACTGCTCATGGCTGCTGATGTACCCGACATTCTGAAACGTATTATTAAGCGTAAGTACGAAGAAATAGCAGAGCGTCGTGCAAAGGTGTCTATCGAGACCTTGCTTGAACAGGCGGCTGATGCTGATGCAACTCGTGGTTTCTGTGCCTCGGTAGTTAACACGTTAGATAGTGGCCATGCAGCAGTTATCGCTGAGATAAAAAAAGCCTCTCCAAGCAAAGGCGTTATTCGCGATCCATTTGATCCTGCGGCTATTGCTAAAAGTTATGAAGCCGGTGGGGCAGCATGCTTATCTGTGTTGACCGATAAAGACTACTTTCAAGGCAGTGAGGCTGCACTTGTAGCGGCAAGAGCTGCTTGTCATTTGCCAGTTATCAGAAAGGATTTTATTGTTGATGCTTATCAGGTTGCGGAAGCCCGTGCTATTGGTGCTGACTGCATTTTGTTGATAGCTGCTGCATTGGATGATGATCAGTTGCAGAGTTTGTATCAGCAAGCTGTCGAGCTGGGTATGGATGTACTCGTTGAAGTACATGATGCGACGGAGCTTCAACGAAGTCTTACGCTATCGCCAATGTTATTGGGTATCAATAATCGAGATTTACGTACGTTTGATGTGACGTTAGACACGACGCTCGGTTTGCTGGATCAGATTCCGGCAGGTACTTGTGTGGTCACAGAGAGCGGCATACTCAACTCAGCCGATGTCATGCGCATGCGGCAAGCCGATGTGCATGCATTCTTGGTAGGGGAGGCGTTTATGCGAGCCGAAGATCCAGGCACCGCATTAAAAGAGATGTTCTCTTAAGATCTGAGGGAATTGGTGCGGCACGACCACTCGGGTGATGGACCGCACGTCCCCGTATCTTTGTCTGGCAGATTTAGTACTCGCCAATTTAGCGAGTACCGTAAATCACCATTGTTTTGCCACGTGCATGGATAAGGCCGCGATCTTCTAGCTCTTTGAGCACTCGCCCCACCATTTCTCGAGAGCAACCGACGATGCGAGCAATTTCCTGTCGAGTAATGCGGATTTGCATGCCGTCAGGATGAGTAATGGCATCGGGCATTTTCGCCAGATCAAGCAATGTAGAAGCGACGCGTCCCGTTACATCAAGGAATGCCAAATCACGTACTTTGATACTGGTTTTACGCAGTCTGGCAGCCATTTGTGTAGTTAGAGCGTAAAGCAGGTCAGGTTGATCTGCCGCAAGACGTCTAAATTGATCGTAATTCATTTCAGCAAGCTCACACTTAGTACGGGCAACTACCCAAGCACTGCGTTGTGAGTTTTCGTCAAATAAGCCCATTTCGCCGAAGAAATCACCTGCACTTAAGTAGGCTAGGACAATTTCTCGTCCGTCATCATCTTCTATGACTACACTGACAGAGCCGTCAAGAATGTAGTACAACGTTTCAGGCACATCACCGTGGTGAATGATGGTCGTTTTTGCCGGGTACTGTCGTCGGTGGCTGCTTCTTAAAAACAGATCCAACCATTCAACAGGTGGCGGTACGATACGAGGCGCCAGCATTATATGTTTCTCCGTACTCAAAGTTTGCGCAAGAACCGGATAGGTCTAGTCCGACCTTCCAGTCTGTTTTTGTCTAACGTCAAACATTGATCGGCGGGACTTTCGAATTCTTCAATCGAAGAGGCGCCATTAAGCATGTCCAAATTTGAACATAGGAGAATGTAACGTTGCACGCGAGAGTTAAATGGCTTGATCATATGAGCTTCGTAGGTGAGTCCGGTAGTGGTCACTCAGTCGTGCTGGATGGTTCACCGGAACACGGTGGCCGTAATCTAGGCATCAGGCCGATGGAAATGGTCTTATTAGGACTCGGTGGCTGTACTGCGTTCGATGTAGTGCTGATGTTGCAAAAGTCCCGCCAGAACGTAATCGATGTTGAAGTCAGCCTTGATGCAGAGCGCGCTGAAGAGATTCCTCATGTGTTTACTGAAATTAAGGCCCACTTCAAAGTTTGGGGTAAGGAGCTCAATGTAAAGCACGTGGAGCGCGCTGTAAACCTATCCGCGGAGAAGTATTGCTCAGCCACTAAAATGTTAGAAAAAACGGCAAAAATTACGTATAGCTGGGAAATTATTGACGCTTAAGCGGCCCTAAATTGCCCCTTCTTATAGGTATCAGATGCTTAATAGAGGAGGGGCTCTGCATCAAACAAGGTTAAGTAGGTGTCGGATAGCCCGTCGCAGCAAGCGCATTTTGGTGAGTTAGCCGATGTGTTAGCTGGGGGTATCACCGATTTTAAATATGTGAACTATATCGCCTGAGAGCACTTATTCGATGCCACCCGAACAACTCTGGGTGATCTGGAGCGTGGCGGTGGTCAATAGCTCGACTTATTAATAGGGAGGGCATTCTTTTTCGCCTTTCGAGCACATTTACAGAGGTTATTTTTGAGGTTTGATGAGGGTTGGCCTACTGATTGCAATATTCCTAATCAGTAAATGTAGTTTTCTCCTCCTCCATCCTTTAGGATGTTAATCAGCGCGATTCATTGGATCGCGCTGTTTTTTTTTGTAAGCTACCAATTCGTTGTATAATTCGCGGATCTGTACTAAGTAGCCGATGAGAGAGAAGTGTGTCACATTGGTCACAACACCCAATCAATTGACGAAATGTTCGCCTGAGAGTTGAGCTTCGGCAAAACCTCCTTTACAATGGCGGGCTTAGTTCCGAACATGCCCTACCGAGATACCCCATAGTGAACAAGACTACCCTCAGCGCAAAACCTTTAGAGGTTAAACGTGAATGGTTCGTTATCGATGCTGAAGGCAAGACGCTTGGTAACGTAGCGACTGAATGCGCCCTCCGTTTGCGCGGCAAGCATAAAGCGATCTATACCCCTCATGTTGATACCGGCGACTACATGGTCGTTATCAATGCAGCGAAAGTTGTCGTAACTGGCAACAAGGCAAAAAACAAGTTATACCAACACCACACTGGTTATATTGGTAACTTGAAGACTACCAATTTCGAGAAGCTGCAAAAGATACATCCTGAGCGCATCATCGAGTTGGCCGTTAAAGGCATGCTTCCAAAGAATCCTTTGGGTCGTGCTATGTACGGTAAGCTTCGCGTATTTGCTGACGCAAACCATACGCATCAAGCGCAACAGCCGCAGCTTCTGGAGCTCAAATAATGGCAGCACAACAGTATTACGGCACTGGCCGACGTAAGTCGTCTACAGCTCGCGTATTCATGAACTCTGGCAGTGGCCAAATCGTTGTTAACGATAAGCCGCTAGACGAGTACTTCGGTCGAAAGACTGCACACATGATTATCCGTCAGCCGCTCGAGCGGACTGAGACACTCAATAACTTTGATTTCAAAATCACTGTTAAAGGCGGTGGTGGTAGTGGTCAAGCGGGTGCTATCCGTTTGGGCATCTCACGCGCACTGTTAAAGTACGACGAAACTCTTCGTCCTTCACTACGCGGAGCAGGCTTCCTGACTCGCGATGCACGTGAAGTTGAGCGTAAGAAAGTAGGCCTGCGTAAAGCTCGTAAAGCTACTCAGTACTCTAAGCGATAAAACTACTGGCACGCAGTTCGCCAAGCAGTTTCGAAAAAGCCCCGCATGTCGGGGCTTTTTTGTGTCTGGAGAATACGATTGGCGTATGCGTTCGTACAAAGGATGAATCTGTGTCCAAGATCTATGTTCTAGATTATCCTTATGCAATTACGTCAATAAGTGTACTGTTAACGTCATGAATGTACCGTTGGTTAGCGCACCACTCGATCTGCCGTCAAAACAATTGCGGGAGATTCCTTACAACTACACTTCGTTCTCGGATCGTGAAATCACGCTCCGTTATCTGGGTGAAGACGGGTGGAGGCTTATACAAAGCCTACGAGACCATCGAAAGACGGGGCAGTCTGCTCGTATGTTGTTCGAGGTGCTCGGCGACATATGGGTGATCGATCGCAACCCGTTCATCCAAGAGGATATGTTGACCAATCGGCGACGACGCGACGCATTGGTGGGTGCTCTGCGACATCGGATTGGCCAAATTGTCGAAAGGCAAACGGGTGACGAGCGCGTCGACACCCTGATTACGCTAGCTAATGGCGCAATTCAAAGTTTTCAAACTCGGCTCAGCGAAATGCAGGCGTACCGTAAAAAGGTACGTGCGGCCATGCGCGGAGCAACACACCCAGATAATATTCGGTTCGACGGGCTATCACGAGTCTCGCATGTTACCGATGCCACCGATTGGCGGGTCGAATTACCGTTCGTTGTCCTAACTCCTGATAACGAGGGTGAGCTGCCAGAGATAGTCAAACGGTGTATTGCGTTAGGGTTAACGATTGTTCCTAGAGGTGGCGGCACCGGGTACACCGGCGGAGCAATACCATTGCACGCCAAAACAGCTGTCATCAACCTTGAAAAACTCGATGCACGAGAGCCCGTTGAGAACACAACGCTTGCGGCATCCGATGAATACCCTGAGCGTCAAATACATACAATAAGAGTCGAGTCAGGTGTAGTGACGCGGCGAGTCTCGGAAGACGCCTCAGCCCAAGGTTTGGCATTTGCTGTCGACCCTACGTCGCAGGATGCATCAACGATTGGCGGAAACATCGCCATGAATGCGGGCGGCAAGAAGGCTGTTATATGGGGCACCACGCTAGATAATCTTTTGTCATGGCGCATGGTTGATCCCAACGGTCATTGGTTGGATATTGAGCGGCTCAATCATAATTTGGGCAAAATCCATTTGCAGGATTCCGTACGCTTTAGAGTGACGAGAACCAACGCTGCTGATGGAGCGCTCGTGGGTGAGCCTTGGCTCATCGATGTGGCGGGGTCTTCGCTGCGTAAGCAGGGTTTGGGCAAGGACGTTACCGATAAATTTCTAGGTGGATTGCCAGGTGTTCAAAAAGAGGGCTGTGATGGTTTAATAAGCTCTGCAGTTTTTATCCTGCACCGTATGCCATCGAATATTCGCACAGTGTGTATGGAATTTTACGGTCGAGATTTACGTCAAGCGGTGCTAGGCATTACGGAAGTTAAAGACTATATAGATGGAACTGACGGTATTGAGCTAGCAGGTCTGGAGCACTTAGATGATCGCTACATAAAGGCCGTTAAATACAGTGCGAAAGCGGCTAGAGGTGAGCTTCCTAAAATGTTATTGCTCGCTGATATTGTGAGTGACGATGTCGATTTAGTTGGACGAGTCGCATCGGGTATTGTGCAGCTCGTGAATAAACGAGGAGCAGAAGGTTTTATTGCTGTTAGTGCTGAAGCCCGCAAACAGTTCTGGGCTGCTCGCTCTCGTACTGCTGCGATAGCGGCTCATACCAATGCCTTCAAAATAAATGAAGATGTCGTGATTCCCCTGTCTCGTTTAGCCGATTACAGCGAGGGCATTGAAAGAATCAACATCGAGCACGCGCTCAGCAACAAATTGATGATGCTGGAGAATGTGCGCCAATTGTTGCGTGGTACTGAGGGGCAGGCACTTGCAGCTGTTGCGTTGGAAGATAGCGATGAGACCAACACCATCGTGCGTGACAGTCTAGATGCTGCTGTCCAGATGTTAGATGCCACGTATCAGCGCTGGAGTGGTTTGTATGACCAGTTACAACATTCCGATGGTGAGTTTTTAGATGCATTGCGTGATTCACGCACACCGGTAGAGTCTGATGAGTGTGTGCTAGCGTTATTGCGGCGTGACGATGTCATTTCCTACAGATCATCTGTTGAGCGGCCATTAAAAGAACGCTTTTCTGGCAAGCGTTATGTACGCCTGCTTAAACGTATCGATGAGATACATGCCAAGTGGCGCCCGCAGCGTTTATTTACGGCTCTGCATATGCATGCTGGCGATGGCAATATTCACACGAATATTCCCGTCAACTCCAATGACTACATCATGCTTCACCAAGCTGAGGGTATAGTCGAGCGCGTTATGGCGTTAGCCCGAGTGTTAGGAGGTGTGATCTCGGGCGAGCACGGTATCGGTTTAACGAAAATAAAGTACATGGATGACGATGTCATTCAGGCTTTTGCAGACTATAAAGGTCGTGTAGATCCAAACGGGCACTTCAACAAAGACAAATTGATGCCCGGTTCAAGTCTAGACAATGCATACACACCGTCTCTTCGACTCGTTCAACAAGAAGCATTAATTCTTGAGCAAAGCGAGCTGGGAGTGCTCAACGACAGCATTAAGGATTGCCTGCGTTGTGGAAAGTGCAAGCCCGTGTGTGCCACGCATGCTCCGGGTGCCAATCTTCTTTACTCTCCGCGTAACAAAGTACTGGGCACGGGACTAATCATTGAAGCTTTTCTGTACGAGGAGCAAACACGCAGAGGCATCTCCATTCGTCATTTTGACGAAATGAATGACATCGCCGATCACTGTACCGTGTGCCACAAGTGTCTTGCGCCGTGCCCGGTCGATATCGACTTTGGTGAAGTGTCCATAACGATGCGTAAAATTTTAGGCGATCGTGGACAAAAGAATTTTAATGTCGGGACAAAAATGTCCATGGCGTTTTTAAATGCTAAAGATCCTGCGACCATTAAAATTATGCGTAAAGGCATGATCGAATGGGGGTTTAAAGCTCAGCGTACTGCCAACGAGGTGGTCAGTCGTATACCGAAAGTAATAAACGCTAAGAGCGAGCCACCGAATACAACCGGTGGCACTCCAGTCGTTGAGCAAGTCGTGCATTTTGTGAATCGCAAACTACCGGGCAAGTCTATGCTGCCTGCGAAAACCACTCGTGCATTGCTGGGAATCGAAAACAAAGATTATGTGCCTATCATTCGTAACCCTAACAAGGTCACCGAAGATAGCGAGGCGGTATTTTATTTCCCAGGCTGTGGTTCGGAAAGACTATTCAGTCAGGTTGGCTTAGCCACCTTGGCTATGTTGTACGACTCGGGTAGTAAAACCGTCTTGCCGCCGGGCTATTTGTGTTGCGGTTATCCACAAACCTCTAGCGGTGATGTCGACAAAGGTAAGCAAATAACCACCGAAAACAGAGTGCTTTTTCATCGGGTTGCCACCACGTTAAATTATCTGGATATAAAAACCGTTATTGTTTCGTGCGGGACTTGTATGGATCAACTACTCAAGTATGAGTTTGAGAAGATTTTTCCGGGTTGTCGGCTTTTAGATATCCATGAATACCTCATGGAGAAAGAATATTCCCTAGACGGTGTCAGTGGTGAGCATTATGTTTATCACGACCCATGTCATAGCCCAATGAAAACCTATAAGCCTATGCAGGTCACTGAGGCGTTGTTGGGTAAAAGCGTAACGGCTTCAGATCGTTGTTGCGGTGAGTCTGGAACCTTTGCTGTATCCAGACCTGATATTGCAACGCAAGTGCGACAACGCAAAGCCAAAGAGCTTCAAGCTAACCTTGTCGCAAACGAAGTGGCTCCGGGCGATTTGTCTCACAACGTGAAAATGATGACATCTTGTCCCGCTTGCGTTCAGGGACTCAGCCGTTATAAAGACGAGACTGGCATGGACACAGACTACATTGTCGTTGAACTCGTCAAAGGGTTGTTCGGCGAAAATTGGGCTAACGAATTCGTCGATCGTGCAAACGACGGTGGCGTTGAGCAAGTACTGCTCTAGTGTCTGGGAATACGCATGTGCCCTTGAGCTACATGCGTATTCATTGCTCAGCCCTTTTTAAGGACGGTCAAATATTGAGCCTGAAGTAGGGCTCAAGAGTTTGTGATACAGCTTGCCAGCAGATACGTCCGTCATGCTCGCCAAGAAGTCCGCAATAGCCCTGTAGCCGCATTCTTCATATGCCTGATACACAGCAACAGGCAGTAGGCGTTTGGGGTTGGCTGCAAATATCTCAAATAAGGTGACAACCACTCGCTGTCCTTTGTATTGCAACATTTGTAGCTCGGGGCGCAAGATGACGTGTTGCATAACGAAATCCTTTATCAACAACAAGATTCGGTAAGCCATACTTTCCATGCGTACTTGAAGGCGCAGTAAGTCAGCGTCGAAATTTTCCTGCCCTTCGATATAGATGCTTCTTATGAGGTAGCCCACCAAGCGGCTGATAGCATGCTTTCGATCTTTGGCCGATGGACTGAACAATAGTTGATTGAACTCGTCCATTTTTGCGTTCACAGGATTCGCATCCAGCGACTCAAGTACCGACACAACGTCTGCCTGCCATGCATCTCTATTAACTAACCCGAGAGCTAGCGCATCCTCGAGGTCATGAACACCGTAAGCGATATCGTCAGCCAGCTCCATAATGCTGGTATCCAGTGTTTTGTAACGGGTGCGGGCGTGTCCTGGTTTTGATCGGTCAAGAGAGAGAAACCGGGTGCGATCAGATTCAGAGAAGGGGTCCAACAACCAATCTAGTACATCGCTTTCAGCATCGTAAATGCATTTTGGGGGAGACCAGTGGTCAATGTTTAATGGGTTTTCTGGTTCAACGGGTAGGTAGTGACAGACTTCCGAGTATAGGGCTGGATACTTGATGGTTCCCAGCATAGTGCGTCGTGTTAAGTCTAAGCCGCACGACGGCGAGTATTCGCCCAGTCTTGCCAATATGCGAAGTGTTTGCCCATTTGCCTCAAAACCGCCGTGATCTCGCATCATGGTGTTCATCGCCACTTCGCCACCATGGCCGAAAGGGGAGTGCCCAATATCGTGCGCGAGGCAAATAGCTTCTATTAAGCTAAATGAGGGGATCAATGACACGTGAGGCTCATTGGTTTGTTGGTCGCGAAGCCATTCACAAATGCCGGACCCAACTTGGGCTACTTCTAAGGAGTGTGTCAGGCGAGTGCGATAAAAATCACTCTCACCAAGCCCCAATACCTGGGTTTTAGATTGCAAGCTTCTAAAAGAGGCACTGTGGATTATTCGTGCGCGATCACGTTGAAATTGGCTGTCCTGGCCAGTGCTATTGAAGCCTCGGCTCGGGTTTCGCTCAAGCTCTGATCGTCGTTCTAGCCAGACACTCACTAACTTCTCCAGGCGGCAAACATTCTTGTGAATGTCATAAAGTGTTCAAAGCCGGCGTTTGTAACATCTTCAGCCAGCGTATTGGTTAACAAAGGGCAAGTTTAGGGTATTGTGGCGGATGGCGTATTTAGTCATTTTTAAATTGTTTCTGTACGAACAATTATTGACTAGTATTGTCAGAGTGTTTATGCGGACCCACTTTAGTTATAGCTTAAATCTATAACTTCCTATTCATTTGAAAGATTACCAAAAAAAACTACACTATCTAGGGCAAAATGTGTACATCGCTTATTTATATCCCCGTAGGATTCACTCGCATAAGTCAGTCCTAATACTGCTAATAATAAAATAATAAGAAATCAAAATGGCTAGAAAACCACGGATTCATTTCTCAGGTGCTGTGTACCACGTCATCCTGAAAGGACTCGAAAATCAGCTGATATTCAAAAGTGTTTCTGATCGGCGCACTTGGGAAGTGCTTGTCGGTGAGGGAGCTGAACGTTTCGGTCACAAAATACTGGCGTACTGCTGGGCCAAAGATCACGTGCAAATGGCTGTTAAGGTCAGTGATGCACCTCTTTCCAAGGTAATGCAAAACCTATCTTTTCGTTACACCCGACACTTCAATAAACAGCACAAGAAAACAGGTCCATTATTTCATGGTCGTTATAAAGCGATCCTGATTGACCAAGATGAGTATCTGAACGATCTGGTCAAGTTTATCCACAATAATCCAGTTAGATCAAAAGCTGCTAAGAGCGCCGGTGCCGCGAAATGGACAAGTCATGAGGCTTATCTTAGCGGTGTGGAACAACCGTGGTTGAGCACTGAGGCTGTGCTGACATCGTTCGGAAAAACCACAAAGAGCTCACGAACCGCATTCGGTAAATTTGTAGACGAGGGTAAGGATGAGCCCGAGCGTACAGATTTATTGCGAGGCTCAGAGGGCGGTCGTGTGTTGGGTGACAAACGCTTTATTAAGAAAGCACTTAAACCTGTAAAGGCGGCTCCTATTCCAATGACGTTGAACCAGTTGGTTAAACGCGTTTGTAGAGAAGAGGACGTCAAAGAAGCCGCTCTTAAGAGTCCCAGTCGTGCTCGGCGCGAAAGTCAGATTCGACAGAGCATCACCTACCTTGCCATGGAACTCAATATTGCGACGCTGACGGCAATGGCTGATCGCTTTAATCGAGATTTGACTACAATGAGCAGGAACCAACGGTATTTTCGCGACAAACTCGTCGAAGAAGCTGTTCTGCAAAAGCATATGAAAGCCCTTAGGAAAAAAGTACTTGCCGGCTAAGACTACAGCTCCAACATTAGAAGCCAGAGAATGGCTGGACATTGTCGATGACACCGATACTGTCATCGGAAGGGCCACACGGAACGAAATACATGAGAAAAACCTCATGCATCGCTCGTCTCATGTGGTCCTTTTTAATTCTGCGGGTGAGGTTTTTGTTCAACTACGCAGTCTTTTTAAAGACAATAGCGCAGGGCTTTGGGATACCAGTGCCGCGGGCCATGTTGATAGTGGTGAAAGCTACCTCCACTGTGCGGTGCGTGAGCTCGAAGAGGAGCTCGGCGTGTCCATCAAAGCGGCTGACCTGTCTTATGTGGACTGTATGGCGCCGGAAAGCCGCAACGGATTTGAATTCGCGCAGATATATACTGCTTGTTCCGATCAGCAGCTCACGTTGCAAGAAGAGGAAATTGACGACGGTCGCTGGATGACTCCCGATGCTCTGGATGCTTGGATACAAAAAGACGTGGCGGTATTTACTGAAACCTTTCTCACTATATGGTCAAAAGTGAAGTCAATGGGCCATCGTACCGTCTAAAGTGGACAGCTATGCTTCGCCTTATGACGGGTGCGCTCCATACCAAAAGGGTAGAGTGACGGTCGGTCGAGCTTTGCTGGTTAATGTGTTGCTGGTATCTCGAGAGTTCCCTAATACAACTTGAGGTATTTCCAGGTGTCTGAATCGCTTCCCAAAAAGGCAAGTGCGGTCATTATTGGTGGCGGCGTGACAGGTGCAAGTGTCGCCTACCATCTGGCCAAATTAGGCTGGCAAGATGTCGTGCTTTTAGAGCGAAAGCAATTCGCCTGTGGGACCACGTGGCATGCTGCAGGACTCATAGGTACCGTTCGCGCCAACGAGAGTCATGCTCGCTTAACCGAATATTCCATGCGCCTGCTCCACGATCTGGAAGTGGAAACAGGGCAATCGACAGGATTCCGGCAGGTTGGAAGTCTATCTATCGCTCACAGTGAGGCGCGTTGGGAAGAGTTGCGCCGAGTAGCTGCGATGAACAACGCCTTTAATGTCACACGGGTTGACTCAGTAACGCCTGAAGAGATCGGTGCTTTGTTTCCGTTGGTGGACACCTCTGATTTGCTCGGCGGCACGTTTGTCGAACACGACGGTAAAGGCAACCCTATTGAAATCACAATGGCCTTTATTAAAGGCGCTCGAATGCGTGGTGCTAAATGTATTGAAGGTGTTCGCGTTGACGATGTCCTTATTGAGAATAAGCGGGTAAAAGGCGTTGTTACAGATCAAGGCACCATCGAAACTGATTTTGTTGTTAACTGCGGTGGTATGTGGGCTCGAGAGTTTGGTCAGCGAAGCGGTGTAAATATTCCGTTGCATGCTTGCGAGCACTACTATGCAGTCACTGAAAAGCACGAGTTGGTTACACCCGATTTACCCGTGCTACGAGATCACGACAAGTGCGTGTACATTAAAGAAGATGCAGGTGCTCTGCTGGTTGGTGCCTTCGAGAAAAAAGCGCTAGCGTGGGGCCAAAAGGGCATACCCACTGACTTTTGTTTCGACGAATTACCTGGGCATATGGAAGAGCAGTTAATGCCCGTACTCGAAGATGCCATGGTTCGCGTACCGATGCTCGCGGATGTCGGATGGAGAACTTTTTTCTGCGGTCCTGAGTCGTTTACCCCTGACGATCAGTTTCACGTGGGTGAGTCTCCCGAGGTTCGCGGATACTTTGTCGCAGCAGGGTTGAACTCAGTAGGCATACAAAGCTCTGGCGGTATAGGCAAGGTATGCGCCGAGTGGATGCATCATGGTTATTCGCCTCTGGATCTTTGGGGTAATGATATCCGGCGTATGTACCCGTTCATGGGGACTCAGGCCTTTGCCGCCGAGCGGGCTGAAGAATCGTTGGGCCTTCTCTATGAAAGACATTACCCATTTCGCCAATTTGAAACGGGTCGAAATGCTCGTTTGTCACCTATTCACCAACCGCTGAAAGAGCACAATGCGTGCTTTGGGCAAGTCGCCGGATGGGAGCGCCCGAATTGGTTTGCACCTGAGGGTGTTGAGCCGAAATATGAGTACAGTTTTGGTCGACAGAATTGGTTTGAGTACTCCGCACAAGAGCATGCTGCGGCTAGAAACACCGTTGCCTTATTTGATCAATCCAGTTTCTCGAAATATTTGGTACAGGGTCGCGATGCGGTATCGGTATTACAAAAGATATGCACCGCGGATATCGATGTCAGTGCTGAGAAAATTGTTTATACGCATTGGTTAAACGAGCGCGGTGGTATTGAGGCTGATTTGACCGTGACGCGACTGGCCGAAAATGAATTCATGGTTATTAGTGGAGCTGCCACCACACACAAGGATCTCGATTGGTTAAGACGCCATATTGGTGCGGATGATTTTTGTACGGTGACGGATGTGACTAATCAGTACGCCGTATTCGGTGTTATGGGGCCTAATAGTCGCGCCATGCTAGAGCCGCTGCTGAATTTGGATTTATCTAACGAAGCCTTTCCATTTGGTCGTAGTGTTAATGGTGAGTTGGGGTATGCGCCTATTCGAGTCACTCGCGTCTCTTTTGTCGGTGAGCTAGGTTGGGAACTGTGTGTACCCACTGAAATGGCAGTGCCCAGCTTCGAGCGTCTATGGCAGGCAGGGCAGGCCCATGGCCTTAAGTTAGCCGGTTTACATGCGTTAGACAGTTGCCGCATTGAGAAGAAGTTTTTGCACTTTGGGCATGATGTTGCCGATGAAGACACTCCACTGGAGGCGGGCGTAGGTTTTGTCTGCGCTATGGATAAATCAATTCCGTTTATTGGTCACGATGCCATCGCTCGACAAAAAGACAGTAAATCTCACTTGAATAAGCGTCTAGTGCAATTTGTCCTCAAAGATCCAGAGCCGCTTTTTTATCATCACGAACCTATCGTTATGGACGGTAACTGCGTGGGGTACTTAACATCAGGTAATTACGGCCATACCTTGGGCGCCTCTGTCGGCTTGGGGTACGTTAAAAGTAAGGAGTCAGTGACTGCAGATTGGCTTGCGTCACATCAATGGCAGATTGATGTTGGTGGGCGAATATTTGACGCCGATGCGTCATTGCGAGCAGCTTATGATCCTAGTGGCGAACGCATGAGATAGCACGGGCGGTGTATTTAACCTTCCAGCCGGATTGATCTTCGGCTGGAACATCCCGTGCTTGTTACAATGCTTCTCCTAGGTAATCTCCTGTCGGTATGCAGATAATTGACACAGCGCTGGATTCAGTAAAAATTATTGAACCCAAAGTATTCGGTGATGACCGAGGATTCTTCATGGAATCCTGGAATCAGCAAATGTTTGAACAGCACGGTTTACCGACAAGCTTTGTTCAAGACAATCACAGTCGCTCATCGCAGGGCGTATTGCGTGGGCTGCATTATCAAATCAAAAATCCGCAAGGTAAATTAGTCAGAGTCACCAGTGGTGAGGTCTATGACGTTGCGGTTGATATGCGAAAATCTTCAAAGCAATTTGGCCAATGGGTCGGCGTGCTTTTGTCCGAATCCAACAAAAGACAACTTTGGGTGCCAGCAGGTTTTGCGCATGGATTCTATGTTGTTTCCGAATCGGCAGATTTTCAATATAAATGTACGGACTATTACTCACCTGAATTTGAGCGTAGTTTGAGGTGGGATGATGAATCTGTCGGTATCGAATGGCCACTCGTTGACGGTGCAGCACCGCAGCTAGCAGCGAAAGATGCAGCAGGTCTGTTGCTGAATCAGTGCGATACATTTGATTGATGAACGTATTCGTAACGGGTAGCCCGAGTGGGCAGTTGCACTGGGAGCTGCTGCGAACAAAACCGTCGCAGGTTAATTTACTCTCATTGCCCGACAGGCTCGATATTACGGATACCGAGCGTGTGCATAACGAATTAGGCGCGTTATCCCCTGATGTGATTATTAACGCAGCAGCCTATACAGCGGTAGATAAAGCCGAAGCTGATGAGGAAGCAGCTTATGCGGTGAATGCCTCAGCGGTCGACAACCTTGCAATGGCTGCGAAGCAGAGCAACGCGCACCTCATACATGTCTCAACTGATTTTGTTTTTGGTACGGGCGATGGTTCGCCTTTCGCTGTCAATGCTGAAGTTGATCCCGTTAGTGTGTACGGAAAAACTAAGCTTGCTGGTGAGCAAATCTTAGCGCAAAAATTGCCGGACTCGTCTTTAGTCGTCCGAACTGCCTGGGTCTATTCAGCGCACGGTGCAAACTTTGTAAAGACGATGTTGAGACTCATGAAAGAGCGTGGTGAGGTCGGCGTTATAGCTGATCAAATAGGATCACCAACTTGGGCTAATTCACTTGCAGTCGCCTTATGGACTGCAGCTGATCAACGTGCAACGGGTGTCATGCATTGGACAGGCGCCGGCGTGGCCAGCTGGTATGATTTTGCCGTAGCCATTGCGGAGGAAGGCCACAAGTTAGGTTTGCTCGATACCCCGGTTACCATTAATCCTCTGACGACGGCGCAATATCCCACGCCCGCTGGCAGACCCCATTACAGCGTGCTAGAACTTACTCATACCTGGCAGCAGTTAGGCATTAAATCTGCACATTGGCGAGAGGATCTACGCACCATGCTTAAGGAGCTCACGTGAGACGTATGCTAGTCACCGGCGCAGCCGGATTTATAGGCGCTAACTTTGTTCGATACTGGTTAGACACTTACCCTGAAGATGTCATTGTCATCGTTGATGCCATGACCTACGCGGGAAATCGTGCAAACCTTGATGGCGTGTTGTCCGAGCGTTGCTCTTTAGTGGCCTGCGATATCAATGAAACAGACACGATCAAGCAATTACTGCGCGATCATAAACTGACCACCATCGTGCATTTTGCTGCGGAGAGTCATGTTGATAGGTCGATAGAGGGGCCAGATGCTTTCATAGAAGCGAATATATTAGGCACCCATAGTTTGCTTAAAGCCGCTAGAGCGGTTTGGCAAACAGAAGGCATGGCAGTGGACAATCATAAATTTCACCATGTCTCTACAGACGAAGTGTATGGCACCTTGTCTATGGAAGACCCTGCGTTTACGGAGACGACGGCTTACGCGCCAAACTCGCCATACTCTGCCAGTAAAGCTGCATCTGATTTTTTAGTGCGCTCATACCATCACACTTATGGTTTGAATGTCACCACCAGTAATTGTTCAAATAACTACGGGCCGTATCATTTTCCTGAAAAACTCATTCCGCTAATTATCATTAATTTGCTGCATGGCAAAGCCCTACCTATTTACGGTGATGGTAAAAATATTAGAGACTGGTTATATGTTGAAGACCACGCTCGCGGCATTGAAAAAGTGCTCAATGAAGGGCGAGTAGGCGAGACTTACAACATTGGTGGCGTTAACGAGTGGACCAACATTGATATCGTCAGCTTGATTTGCAAGCTCATGGATCAACGCTTTGCTCAAGACGATGCGTTACAGCAAAGTTATCCTGAATGTCCCGCAGCTGGCCAGAAGCCTTGCGACTCTTTAATTACTTACGTTACTGACAGAGCAGGTCATGATTTTCGTTATGCAATAGACACGACGCGTATCCGTGACGAACTAGGGTACGAACCTGCAGTGTCTTTCGAAACGGGTATCGAGAAAACCCTAGATTGGTATCTTGCAAACCCGACGTGGTGGCAAGCGGTACTCGATGGAACCTATCGCGACGCCTAACGTCGCTTTGGTTTTCCTTTTGTGGGCATCGAAGTACTAGATGCCCACAAAAGGTTGCATAATTTTGCCGAAGAGCCCGTTGTATTTTACGGGGGAGTGGGATGCAATTAGAGCGATGCACGGCTCGTCTGTATCAACCACTGGCTGGTGAGCTACCTCACCGTCTAAATCCGCAATATCACCGGCTTTAAATCTCCCGATCTCATCTTGGTACGAGCCTTTGACCACATAAGTTAACTCTCGATCACTGTGAGAGTGGGCGCTTAACACCACGCCAGGCGCTAGATGCAGCAGTTTGAACGCACCTAAACTTCTATGTTGCTCGCTCAGGTTCACTTGTTTGATACCGGGTGCGATACGTCGCCAGTCAAGCTCATCAAGTTCGGCTGACAAAAAGCGCGCAAGTGGCTTCGGCACATCTTTGAAGGTTCGCGTTGAGGACTGTTCAGTCTTTGGAGCGTGTATGGGAGACGACAGGGCGGCTTGCTTGATCAGTTGCTCAGATGTCTGCGACAGCGAGACAGGCTCAAACTTGTCGAATAACTCACCACCAATTTGATCGGCTAACACGGCTCTGTCTCTACAGTGCTGGCACACGGTTAGGTGACACGCTACCAGCGTTTCCATTGGTGCACTTAAACTTCCGACCGAATAGTCTTGGAGGGTTTCATCGGTTAAATGATGCGACACTCTCATACAATACTCACTTTACTGTTTTGTTGGCTCATGGCAGGTTCCCGCCATCGCTTTGTAGACTAACCCTTACGGCCTGCATGGCTAATCGGATTCTTGATTTAACGGTACCAATGGGCAAATCTAACCATTTTGCAATTGCTCCGTGGCTCTGTCCTCTGAAATAGGACAGATGCATCACTTGCCGCTGCTCGTGAGGTAATTTTTCCAAGGCTTTGTTCAATCGAACAGCCGCTTGCTCGTCATCCACGAATTTTTCTTGGGAATCGGACTCGGTATTGTCCAAGTCGAGCATTTCGTCATCTAGCTCAACCTCGATGCGTGAATTGCCGCGCAGATAATCGATTCGACGATTTCTTGCAATGGTGAAGAGCCACGTGCTGGCTGCAGCTTTTGCCGGATCGTAGCTTTCAGCGCGTCGCCAGACCGTGATCATTATCTCTTGGGTTAGCTCCTCGGCGATTTCCTCGTTCATTCCTTTCCCCATGAGGAAAGATTTCACGCGGCCACCGTAATAGCTGTAGATGTCGGCAAAGGCGACTTCATCTTTGCGCTCACCAATGGCTACCAAGTTGTCACCCATACGTTTACGTAGGGCTGCGGCGGCATCAGTGCGCTGTTTAGGCTGTGTAGTTGCTGGTGTATTCATGCTCAAGTGTTCTTACGCGACTTAAAATCGCGTGGATCTGATCTTTATGCAATCGGTATGCGTAGCATTTTACTGTGTTCAACACGATAGAGTAGACTCTTCGCCATGATTCAAGATAGCAGAATGCACATAGTTGTTGTCGGCAGCGGGGCTGCCGGTCTGGCGGCTGCGTGGCTTCTTGCAAAGCGGCACCGTGTCACATTACTGGAAAAGGATGACCGTTTGGGTGGTCATGCTCACACTGCTACCGTGCCTGGAGCCGGATCCGGGTCCGCATCCGGTACCGAACCCGAGTCTGGGGCCCAGTCTCAGAAAATCGACACGGGTTTTATCGTTTATAACGAACCCAGTTACCCGAACCTGACTGAATGGTTCAAAGCCATGAACGTTGCCACTGAAGACAGCGATATGTCGTTTGCTGTCTCCCGTGATCGAGGTCAATTTGAGTACGCTGGCGGCCCAACGTTTGGCTTACTAGCCCAAAGGAGCATGCCGCTAAAGCCAAGATTCTGGAAAATGGTGAGAGACTTACTGCGTTTCTATCGCGAAGCCCCCAAGAACATTCCAGAAAAATCAGAGCAGTCGTTAGGGGACTACCTCGAAGAGCACAAATACTCTAAAGAATTTATTCAAGATCATTTGCTGCCATTTGGCGCTGCTATCTGGTCTACCTCCAAGACGCGAATGCTCGATTATCCCGCGGCCTCGTTCATTCGGTTCTGTGATAACCATGGTTTGCTCAAAATCACTGATCGCCCGCAATGGCGAACAGTAAGTGGTGGTAGTGAGCAGTACGTAAATGCCGTAAAACAAGCACTGGGTGATGAATCTGTTCGAGTAAATTTTGCTGTGAGCAGTATCGAACGACATCCCGATCATGTCGTGGTTCGCAGTCGCTCAGGCGATTCCATCACTGCCGACCAAGTCGTTATTGCGTCACACGCTGACCAGGCGCTGGAATGCCTCGAGTCGCCCACGCGCGAGGAAAGCGAGTTGTTGTCGTGCTTCGACTACGAATCCAACCTGGCTATTTTGCACACTGATACATCGGTTATGCCAAAGCGGCGTAGAGCGTGGTGTAGTTGGAATTATGTGGAGCACAGTGGCGATGATCACTCACAGGTGTCATTAAGTTATTGGATGAACAAGTTGCAAAACATCGAATCTGATACTCAATACATGGTGACGCTGAATCCGTCGACCCCTCCGCCTGCAGACTCTATTTTGCGAACCCAGGTTTATCAACACCCTGTGTTTACTGCCGACACGTGGAAAGCTCAGCAGTCACTATGGTCTCTACAAGGTAAAAATAGGACGTGGTTTTGCGGTAGCTATTTTGGCTCAGGATTCCATGAAGATGCTGTGCAGGCGGGGTTGGCTGTCGCCGAGCAATTAGGTGGCGTGCAGCGACCTTGGCAGATAGATAATCCCTCTGGTCGCATAGTAGTGCCAGCGCTATCAGTGTCCGAATCTTCCAAGGCTGCGGCGTGAATTTCAAGAGCAGTTTATACGTGGGGCAGGTCTACCATCGTAGACGTCGGCCTAAAGAGCATGTACTCAAATACTCTGTATTCACGTTACTGCTCGACCTATCTGAATTAAAGGCGCTAGCCTCATCGATGTGGCTGTTTTCTTATAATCGTTTTAATCTTCTGGGCTTCCACGATAAAGACTTTGGGGAACATCAAGAAGAGAGCTTGCCAGGCTATGTCGCTAGGAAGCTTCGCGAAGCTGAGATTAAACAACAACCATCGCGTATTTTATTGAGCTGCTATCCGAGAATGTTAGGGTTCGTGTTCAATCCCCTGAGTTTGTTTTATTGCTTGGATGAACAAGGCCGTTGCTTTGCGGTTGTCCATGAAGTCCACAATACATTCGGCGAACGGCATGCGTATGTACTGCCAGTCACTAACGAATCAGACCAAACTGACTGGATAAATCAGAGTGCTGATAAGGAATTGTTCGTGTCACCCTTCGCTGACATGAATATGCAGTATCAATTTCGCCTTAACGTGCCAGCTGAGAGACAGGTTATCGTCATCAAGGCCAGTGATGAGCAAGGAGTTTTGATCACAGCCAGTTATGCGGCGAAACAAGAAACCCTGTGTGCATCGCGCCTATTAAAATTGTTTATTATGTTCCCCTTTCAGAGCGCCAAAGTTGTAGCTGGCATTCATTGGGAAGCCCTCCGTCTTTATATCAAAGGTGTACCGTGGTTTAAGCACCAGCCTAAGGGCTCTAGCTAACCCACCGTGCCGCGTTATCAAAAAAAACAACAATGTCAGAGTTAGAAAATCAACGTGTAGGTCCGTCTTTGCCGTTGGCGTATCGCTTACAGCAGAGTTTGGGCAGTGTTATTGGTCGTAGTTTCGATCACTTGCTTGATGGCATAACCGTGGGGCAGCTGAGTGTTTCTTGGCCTGATGGGCATATCTCTCATCATGGTCAAAGACATCAAGACCCGTTGCAGAATGCGCATATTGTGCTTAAAAACTTTAAGCCAATAAAGCAGATGATTCACTCAGGTGAGAACGGATTCGCCGAAAGTTATTTGCGAGGTGATTGGACTACCGATAGCTTGCGTGGCCTGTTTACAGTCATCATGAATAATGAAGGCGCAGTTGCAGCCATGACCACTGGTGGGCGTCTGGCTCGCATTATGAACGTATTCAGACACAGAAATAATCGGAACTCATTGCAAGGTAGTCAGCGAAATATTGAGTTTCACTACGATCTGGGCAATGACTTTTATAAGCTTTGGTTGGACCCATCAATGAGTTATTCATCGGCCCTTTTCACCCATGATGAGCCTCTAGAAGACGCGCAAAATGCAAAGCTTATGAAAGCGGTTAATGCATTAAACCCGGAGCGTGGTGCGAAAGTGCTAGAAATTGGTTGTGGCTGGGGAGCGATGGCTAAGAAGCTAGCCGACGAACGCGGATGCCACGTTGAAGGAATCTCGTTATCACACGAACAGCTGAGCTATGCACAAGAACATAATTCAGTCATCGCAAATGAGGGAGATGTTGGGAGCACTGAATTCAGGCATCAGGACTATCGGCATGTCAAAGGTCACTACGACCATATCGTGTCTATCGAGATGTTTGAAGCAGTGGGTGAACAGTATTGGTCAACTTACTTCGCCTCTCTAAATGACTTACTAGAGCAGGGCGGAACCGCCTTGTTGCAAGTGATCACCATTGCCGAAGACCGGTTTGATGAATACCGAGCTAGCCCTGACTTTATTCAGCGCTACATTTTTCCAGGAGGAATGTTGCCGAGTAAAACGCATCTAAAGGAGCTTGTTAATAATGCAGGCTTCGACTTGGTTGATACACATTGGTTTGGTCATAGCTACGCACTAACGCTTGAGCGCTGGCGCGAACGTTTTGATCATGTGGCCCGAGAGGTTCAATCACAGGGGTTTGATGATCGCTTTATGCGGATGTGGCGATACTATCTAAACTACTGTGAAACAGGCTTCCGTTATGAGAGAACCGATGTTGGGCAACTGCTGCTCTGTAAGCGATAAATCAAGATCAGTTAGCTCATTATCAATGCGCTAACTGTTTTGCGCAGTCCGATTTCGAATGCTTTTCTAGATACGTTGTTATCTAAAGTTAGCGATAAATCGTGTTTTCTTGATAAACGAGATAAGGCGGCATACGTATCGTGCAAGCTCCTATGGCCACTAACGAACTGGGCGAGCAACTCTGTGTCGTTGGGCACTAAGCGGGTATAGGCGGTTGCCGTTGGTAAACCCTGAATGCAAGAACGGCTATTGAGGTTGTCAGCATGAATTGCCGCTGCAATCTCTAGTGTTTCTGCAATGCAGTTATTGGGAGTTTTTATAACTGCTGCTGAGGGTAGGCCTGTTCTTGGGTTTTTTCGATACCCTTCGTGAAACTCTGTGTATCCGTTAGCGTGCCAAAAGCCCAAGCTGGCTGGATCCTTGGCGAAACTGGCACCCATAGCCTGCACTTCGGGCGTGGTGCCATTGGCATTGAGTAGAGCGTGCTCTACAGATCTTAAGAGCCTTGAACCTAAGCCTAAACGTCTATGGCTATGAGCGACAGATATTCTGATTACACGAGCAAAGTCGAAAGACAGTGCCCGTGTTGAGTTTGCACTTTGTGCCAATAATTGCGAAAGAAGGTGGTGAGGCAGTCGACGTTGCTTGTTGACGATTGCTTGGTGAACTGAGCCTTCTATGCTTGCCTCGTTCGTGAGTAAGCAGGCTGCTAAAAGCTGATTAGTGTGCTTATGTCTAAGCAGCCATAACTGTATTTCGCGTCCATCGAGTAAATGTTGAAGATCTTTCACGCTATTTTGATAATGGGTCTCACGCAGCAGAGCAAAGACCTCTTGTAGTGTGTATTCGTCGTCCACCAACGCCCGTTGCGAGAGCTTTCCTATGAGGGTGTCTTCGTGTTGCAAAGCTGCCGGAGGTGAGGTGTCTGTATCGTCGGTATTGGGTGCGGTTACCGAGGCATTAAGCAGCAGGGCATCCATGAGTTCTTCAATGGGGTCGTTGTTTAACCATCTCCAAGGGATTTCCGGGCTAAGCATTAGTGGGTTCTTAAAATGCAACGTTAGTTGCTCAGAAAAGCGCAGTTGGAAAGCACGGCCGGCGTTTTCGTAGCCTTCAACTGTTGTGCAAAATATGACGTTGCTATGCGTCTCAATCAGACTGCTGAGCACAGCTAGTGGCAAATTGGCAGCTTCATCCACCAGCACGTAATCGCATGGTGTTTGCAGAGTGTCTGCAGCGATTTTGAATAACTTTTCGCTCGAGTGGTCGGTTTGCCGGTGAAACGACGATAAGGCTGATTTGTTCAGCGCTGTGACACAGTAGGTGAGTTGAGACTGGTTGAGCCAGTTGGCTATTCTTGCCAACAAGGAACTTTTGCCGCGTCCTCGTTTACCGACAATGGTTACGCAGGCGGGCGAGTTGTCTGTCAGGTGATTACAAGCTTGTCTTAGCAGAAGATCTTGCTCTTGTTTTGCTGTGGTGTGCTTTTCCTGTAGCGGCGCGAGCGGGGGGAGGGCTTCAATTTTTTGGGCCGCAAGCTGAGGGGAAAGTGGTGGGTTCGACAAACCGCTCTCTTTGTAACTGACCAAGCGGACATGGGTAGGGTGGCGCTGCTCTAATTCTGCGATGAGTCTGCTGAAACGCGCGCTGAAATGACTTTGCACAGATGTATGATGAGATTCAGGATATTCTTTATTGTTCGCTGCTTTGCCGCTTTCTGTAATCAGTAAAGGGGTTGCGAGAATTAGCATGCCTTGGTTCGTGACCGTGCCTGCGACCGCCGCTAACAGACCCGCATCCATCGGTTCTTTCAGCGTGTGTATCAAGCAGGGGTGCTCTCTACCCAAATAGGCTGATATTTGATCTGCTCTGTCTGCACTTGAATCGCTGGCGACCATCGAACAGCCCGAGCTCATTGCAAAGTGTTTTAACCATTCATAGGGCGCCAACTCTATGACGATTAAGGCTCGGTGCTGAATGCTGCCTTCAGCTGTGAACGGAAAACGTATAATCCGGCTCAATTCGGCATGATTGCTGACGGAATGGCGTGACATAGTTGTTTTTGCTTCACATGTAAACGGACATTTATTGCGTAAACTACAGTTATCGAAAGTGTGGTGACTTTCGTTATTCCTCCTCCAAGTGGTATTAAGGCACGGAGCCGAAGAAGGCCAAGGATGGCCATTTTTTTCGCTGACTATACGCGTGACACCCTTCTATCAGATGAGCTGCAAAAGGCCGTCCCCCCCAATCTTACAGACCAAAACAGCTCATAAAGAGCCCAGCATGTTGAACAACATCTGATCTTGAAAATAATGTTGGACTTCGCGGTACAGAAAAGTATCATCGAGGACGCTCTAGTATGAAGCCAAAGGCGTAAGTCTTTAGCTCATTTCGCGATTGCAATGGTTTATCACTCTGCGTTAATTGTTAACAATTTCATGCAGATAAATGATGTTATTCACGTTATGTTCACAAGCTAGACTATATTCTTAACCCCTAACGTTGAAATAAACGCACTATTGAGTAACATTCGACGTCGCGTTGCCATTAACATAGAAAGTAATCGTAATGACTAACTTGCCAGCGAGTCTTAGTTTTACTTCTTAGGATAAGTCAAGAGTTTGGTGTTATCTATTGCGATTGCACCTTGTCAGTAGTGTTTGAAAGGCGGGTGTTTCGTTGAAGCACCAATGGTAATAAAAGATTCTGCACTGAACGGTTTGTGTAGCTGTTAACAATTCATTAAAGAGGATCACTCATGATCAAGAAGTATTTTGCACTTAGTCTTATATCTGCAACTATCGCCATGGCCGGTTGTTCATCGGACAGCGATTCAGTCGACACTGAGACGGAAACAGAAACTGAAACAGAAACGACCCCAGCAACACCGGGTGTAGGTGGAACAGCTTTCGACACAATCGTCAACTCTGATGCGCACACCACACTGGAAGCCGCAATCACAACAGCTGGACTGGCAGATGCGTTAGACGATCCTGCTAGTGCGTTCACTATCTTTGCGCCAACTGATGCAGCTTTCACCGCTCTCGATAACGATGGCGATGACAGCACATTAACGACTACTGAACTACTACTAGACGAAAATCGTGCAGCACTTATCCGAATTCTTCAGTATCACGTCATCGGAAGCGATGTTTCTAGCACAGCTGTAAGCCAGCTAATCACTGACGCTGGCGACGGCGCAGCAACTGCAGGCACTTTGCTTGTTGATGGCGACACAACGCAAGTTTTGACTTTTACAGCTAGCGATGCGCCTTTCGGTGTTTCGGTCAATGACATTGCTATTGACGCGGTTGACGTTGTACCTGCTGATGAAGCTGAAACTCAAGGTCGTGTTCACGTAGTGGGTAGCATTTTGCTTCCACCTGCGGCACCTGTAGTCGAAGAGACAGAAACAGAGACTGAAACTGAGACAGAGGGTGAAGGCACTGGTACTGGCGAGACTTCCGGCGCAGTAGATGAAGCACTTGCAGCTGCTGGTGGTTTTGATATTTTCCGTAACGCAATTAACCGTGATTTCGGTGGCAATCTAGACACTAGCGCATGGACCGTATTTGTTCCTAGCGACACTGTTCTAGCGGCTGCTGGATTAACTGACCTGACTGCTGCTGAGCAACAGAACCACATCGTTTCTGACGGTGCTAACGATCCGACTCAACTTGCTGGTCTGTCTACTATCCGGTCTTCTTCAAACGGCACATACGCTGTTGTTACAAGCGCTGGTACAACTACTGTCAACGGTTTTGCAGTTGAGCTAATTGCGACTGGTGCTGGTGGCGCTCAGATCTATTCAGTTGCTGGTGTACTTGCTCCATAGTTGAAGCTTTAAGGTCCTAGCCCAAACCACCCAGTGTTTTGGATGTTTAGACGCTAGTTCTTTGAAATAGAAAGCCGGATTCCTCTCACGAGGGTCCGGCTTTTTTTTTGTTTATGTAAACGTCAAAAAAGTGTGTATATGACTATCCAAATTAATAGCCAGTTTGACAGTGGCAATATCGATGTGATCGATGGCAGTGCCAACGGCCCCATTAAGCTTGCTATCCGAAAGGATGCATCGTCTGAGTTTTTCCAATGGTTCTATTTCAGCGTGTCTGGACTATCAGGTAAGCAATGCGACGTTGAAATAATCAATGCAGCCCAGTCCTCGTATGCCAAAGGCTGGGAAGGCTACGATGTTGTGACATCTCACGACCGGCATCATTGGTACCGAACACCGTCTAAGTACGATGGCCAAACACTGTCATGGTCTATTGATACTGATACGGACGTTATGTGGTTTGCCTACTTTGCACCGTACACTCTCGATCAACATGCTGATCTCATCGCCGCAGCTGCTTGTGCGCCAGGCGTTGAGTATCAAAGTTTAGGTTTAACCCATCAAGGACGCACTGTTGACTACTTAAAAGTGTCCGCGCTATCCACTGAGTCATCCAACGACCCCGTGAATCGAGCCAGGCAGCAATTATGGGTCATCGCTAGGCAGCATCCAGGTGAATCGATGGCCGAGTGGTGGATGGAAGGGTGGCTAGATCGTTTACTCGATGAGGAGGACGCGACCAGTCGTGCATTGCGTCAGTTGGCTGATATTCACGTCATACCTAATATGAATCCAGATGGAAGCTATCTGGGGCATCTACGCACCAACGCACTGGGGGTAAATCTGAATCGTGAGTGGGAGGCGCCCAGTTTGGAGCGAAGCCCCGAGGTGTATCTTGCTAAACACAAGATGACGGAAACCGGTATCGACCTAGCGCTGGATGTGCACGGCGATGAAGCTCTACCTTATAACTTCATAGCGGGAACTGAAGGTATTCCTGCATGGAATGAGCAACGAGACAGTCAGTTGATTGCGTTTAAGCGAACATGGTCAACGCTAAACCCAGATTTCCAGATGGTGCACGGCTATCCACGAACACCCGCTGGGCAAGCGAACTTGTCGGTCTGTAGCAGCCAGTTAGCGCATACGTTTGGGTGTTTGGCCATGACATTGGAAATGCCATTTAAAGATACTGCCGACACTCCACGGGCATTGGCAGGGTGGTCTCCCGAACGCAGTATGCGTCTGGGAGCCTCGTTTGTAGATATGGCTTACCTTGCCTTATCTGATCGTCTATTGCCGTAAGTGTTACTGAAACGCAGTTTCGAAGAAGCTGCGCAGCTTTCTGGAATGAAGTCGCTCTGATTTCATTTCACTTAACTTGCTCAATGCCAACATGCCTATCTCTAAATGCTGGGCAACTTGGTTTTGATAAAACTCAGATGCCATTCCAGGTAGTTTGAGTTCTCCTTGCAACGGTTTGTCAGAGACGCAAAGCAGGGTACCGTAAGGAACTCTTAAGCGAAATCCGTTGGCTGCGATCGTTGCTGATTCCATATCCAATGCGATAGCTCTGGATTGCGAGAGGCGCCTAACCGGTTCGCGCTGATCTTGTAATTCCCAGTTTCTGTTATCGATTGAGGCGACGGTGCCTGTGCGCATGACGCGCTTTAATTCGTAACCGTCTAGCCCTGTAACTTCTGCAACAGCACTCTCTAAGGCTTGTTGTACTTCCGCTAAAGCTGGGATGGGAACCCAGACAGGTATATCGGCGTCAAGTACTTTGTCTTCTCTGACGTAGGCGTGCGCAAGGACGTAGTCGCCTAGCTCTTGGCTATTGCGTAAGCCTGCGCAGTGACCCAGCATCAACCATGCGTGGGGTCTCAGAACCGCGATGTGGTCCGTGATGGTTTTTGCGTTAGAGGGGCCCACCCCGATATTAACCAAAGTAATACCGCTGCCGTTGCGTGCTTTTAGATGGTACGTCGGCATCTGAGGCTGTCTGGGAGGCGCAGCGCCTGCACTAGGAGCGTTATCGCCACTCATCGTGATAACGTTGCCAGGTTCAACAAAAGAGTCGTAATGTTCGTCACCACCGCTCATCTTGTCTCGCGCAATACGACAGAATTCATCGATATAAAACTGGTAGTTGGTAAACAGAACGTAGTTTTGAAAATGCTCTGGCGCGGTTGCTGTGTAGTGAACTAAGCGATGGAGTGAATAATCGATGCGCTGAGCAGGGAATGGGGCGAGCGGCATCGGTAAGCCAGGTTCAATTTCGTGTGTACCGTTAACGATGTAGTCGTTGACTTGGGCAATGTCTGGCACGTCGAAAGCATCGCGCAGAGCCGAAGTTATTTTCTGTGGTCGCCTTACTGCGAGCGAGGATCCTGATTCCAACGCAAAGTGCAGAGGAATGGGGACATCTGATTCCCCAATTTCGATAGGCTGATCATGGTTATCAATCAGCAACTTCAGTTGATGAGTCAGATAGCCACGAAATAGGGCTGGTTGGGTGATTGTTGTGGTGTATTGGCCCGGTTGGTCGACATGACCATAGGACAGTCTAGAGTCGACACGAGCGTAGGTAGTGTTGCGAAAACGTATTTCCGGATAATAGACACGGACTTTGTGTTCTGGCTGTTCTCCTTCGAGATATTTGGAGAATGCCTCTCTTAAGAAGAGGGTGTTGCGGTCGTAGAGTTCGACCAAGCATTGCACCGCATCGGCGGCAGACGTGAACTGTTTCGGTTCTTGTTTTGTTGGGGTGGTAAACGTATCGCCCATTTTATCTCCGAATGAATTCTGGCGTAGGGTAACACATCGGACATTACTGGTCTTGGTACCTTAGGTAGCCCAGTGCCAAAACAGCTGCGAGCAAGTAGCCATATTGAAGTATTTGCAGATCACTAAAGGGGAGGGTGAAAATAGCTAAACCGGTTAAAAGGTAGAACACCCCTAAGTAGGCTTGGGAGCTGTAGCTTTTAATTAATAGGTAGTTCACGGCCCCCGTTTTTCTGGCGACATCGAAAAATCGTTTATTAAAAGCGAGTCTAAAAAACGACGAACAGAATGTGATGAAGACCAAAGATACGATATAGCCTGCATCCGCGGCTGCGCTCGCAGCTGCGCCCGCGGCTGCCCCCGCGGCGTCTTCTTCTAGGGTGAATCGTAGTAGCCATGAGCCTGCATATAGCCAGCATGCCGCAACATAGACGCGTTCGACAGCCAGTTGATCTATTCGATTTTTAATCAGATAAAACATAACAGCGAATACGAGTGCTAAGACAACAACCGCTACGCC
>CALKLO010000066.1 GCA_937991945.1 uncultured Granulosicoccus sp. | reverse complement strand
AGAGCTTCCATCAGGTACCGAAATGGTAATGCCTGGTGATAATGTTAAAATCACGGTAGCGCTGATCAACCCAATTGCGATGGAAGACGGGTTGAGATTTGCAATACGTGAAGGTGGACGTACGGTTGGTGCCGGCGTCGTAGCCAAAATAATTGAGTAATCTTTAACGAACTTGAGCCTAAAAGGGCTTATATCGTTGCAAGGTGTGTATGATTAGCCCGGTCCTTGTGGAGCTGGGCTTTTCATGTTTTGCCCTGAAGGCTAAGTCGCCTTCGTTAGTAACCGGATTAGGCCAGTAGCTCAATTGGCAGAGCGGCGGTCTCCAAAACCGCAGGTTGGGGGTTCGATTCCCTCCTGGCCTGCCAATCCGGTTTGTGTTCAACGATGGTTTTCCATCTAATTTAACGCCGCGAGCATATTGATGGTCTCCAAGGCCGAAACTAGTACTAATAGCATGGATACCATGAAGCTGGCTGCGGCCGGTGCATTGGTGCTTCTAGGGTTGTTTGCGTTCTATTACTTCGAAGGGCAGTCTTTGCTCTTACGGGTGGTAGGGCTCTTGATTATCGCGGGTCTGGCAGCGTTTGTTGTCTACCAGACTGATGTCGGTAAGCGAACTGTAGAGTTTTTCCGTGACGCTCGCACTGAAGTGCGTAAAGTCGTTTGGCCCAGTCGTGCTGAAACAACGCAAACCACTCTGACGGTATTTATTATTGTCGTTATCGTGGGTATATTTTTGTGGTTGTTCGACATGTTGCTGGCGTACCTTTTCAAACTCGTGACAGGGATCTAGATAACCATGGCAATGCGTTGGTTTGTGGTTCAGGCATTTTCCGGTTTTGAAGGTGTCGTCAAGCGCTCTCTAGAAGAGCGAATTGAGCGAGCGGGTCTTGAAGAAAAGTTTGGTGACATACTGGTTCCCACTGAAGAAGTGGTCGAAATCAGAAATGGCCAGAAAAGACGTTCAGAGCGAAAATTCTTCCCAGGATACGTGCTTGTGCGTATGGAAATGGAAGACGAGACCTGGCATCTCGTTAAAGATGTCCCTAAGGTTTTAGGTTTTATTGGTGGTACTGCAGATCGTCCTGCGCCCATATCCGATAAAGAAGCCGATGCTATCTTGCAACGTGTTCAAGACGGTGTTGAGAAGCCTAGGCCTAAGGTACTGTTTGATGTGGGCGAAGTTGTTCGCGTAACAGACGGTCCATTCAACGACTTTAATGGTGTTGTTGAAGAGGTCAATTTTGATAAAAATCGCTTATTGGTTGCTGTTCAAATCTTCGGACGCAGCACGCCGGTAGAGCTAGAATTTAGTCAAGTCGAAAAGGCTTGATGCACTAGGGCAGGCTTTAAGTCTGTCTTTCTCCCGTCTTTCAGGCTCTTAAGTTGTTTGAGGCCAAGACGGTTTACATATCGGGGAGCTTTGTAGGGCCTTTGGTCGCTACCCAGCGTTCGCACCCGTCAAGGAGCATAGTAGTATGGCCAAGAAAGTACAGGCTTATATAAAACTGCAGGTACCTGCAGGACAAGCTAATCCAAGTCCACCGGTCGGTCCAGCTTTGGGTCAACATGGTGTGAACATCATGGAATTCTGTAAGGCATTCAATGCCTCTACGCAAAGCATGGAAGCCGGTCTTCCGATTCCTGTTGTTATTACTGTTTACAGTGATCGTAGCTTTACGTACATCCAAAAGACTCCACCAGCTTCTGTACTACTTCGCAAGTCTGCGGGTGTACCTAAAGGCAGTGGTCGTCCAAACACAGAGAAAGTTGGTAAGGTTTCACGAGCTCAGCTCGAAGAAATTGCAACAACCAAAGATCCTGATTTAACCGCATCGAACATGGATGCTGCTGTCCGTACTATCGCAGGAACTGCGAGAAGTATGGGTCTTGAAGTGGAGGGCGTGTAAGGTGGCTAAGCTAGGTAAGCGCGCGAAAGCGATTCGCGAAAAAGTTGATGCTGAAAAGCAATACTCTGTTGAAGAGGCTTTCACTCTTCTGAAAGAACTGTCTACGGTTAAGTTCTCCGAGTCAGTGGATGTAGCTATAAACCTTGGTGTTGATCCACGTAAGTCGGATCAAGTTGTTCGTGGTTCTAGCGTCCTGCCTAACGGCACGGGCAAAACTGTACGAGTTGCGGTTTTCGCTCAAGGTGCTCAAGCAGATGCAGCCCGTGAAGCGGGTGCAGACATTGTTGGTTTTGAAGATCTTGCTGAGACTATTAAAGGTGGCAAGATGGACTTCGACGTTGTCATTGCTGCTCCTGATGCAATGCGAGTAGTTGGGGCTTTGGGTACTATCCTCGGACCACGTGGTCTGATGCCTAACCCTAAAGTGGGTACTGTTACGCCAAATGTTGCGGCAGCGGTTACTAACGCTAAAGCGGGTCAAGTGCGATATCGCGCTGACAAAGGCGGCATCGTTCATTGCACATTAGGAAAAGCTTCATTTGAGCCAAAGCAGCTAGAGGAAAACCTAGTATTGCTAATGGCTGATTTGATCAAGGCGAAGCCTTCTGCAGCGAAGGGCATCTACATGAAAAAAGTAACTGTTTCGACCACTATGGGTCCAGGCCTTACTATTGATCACTCTCCACTGATCTAAAACATCTTGACATTTACCCCTTTAGGTTCTCAATTGGGAATCTAAATGGGGTAATATGCGCAGGATAGGTCTAAAGCACTTGCTTTAGATCCATAAACAGACTACACCCCGTAAAGCACGGTGTGTATATGAACTTTGAGTGAGCAGACGAAGAGAAGAGTGCTGAGGCGTTAAACCCGAAGCCTTTGTGAGTGCCGTGTTTTGCACAATATCTCACAACTCGACCTGTCTCATCGAAGACCGTAGGTGTCAATGTTTCAATAAGTTGGCTTAATTTCCTACGCAGATGGGGACGCATTTGTTGTCTTTTGATAACTATGTTGAACCGAGGGGTAGGCTTGCAAGCGTTTGCTGTTTCGCAGCAGGGCAGGTGGGTTTACAAGGCATGGCTTTTCGAGTTGTTTGAAAAGTCGTTTAATGGAAGGTGCTCTATGGCTCTGAGTTATACAGAGAAGCAAGCCGTTGTCGCAGAAGTCGCAGAAGTTGCGAGTTCAGCGTTATCAGCGGTCGCTGCCGAGTACCGGGGACTTTCTGTCTCACAACTCACTGAATTACGTGCAAAAGCACGTGAGACAGGCGTGTATGTGAGAGTAGTTAAGAATTCCCTGGCACGATTGGCAGTTAAGGGGACTGAATTCGAGTGCATGAACGACAGTTTAAGCGGTCCATTGATGTTGGGTTTTTCGACAGAAGATCCAGGTTCAGCGGCTCGTTTGTTCCGTGATTTCGCTAAAGGCAATGACAAGCTAGTCATTACTCTTGGTGCAGTTGGTGGAGAAACTATCGACGCTAGTGACATTGGTAAGTTGGCTAATCTCCCGACTCGGGACGAGGCTATCTCCTTGTTAATGGCTGTTATGCAGGCGCCAGTTACGAAACTTGCGCGTACCTTGAATGAGGTTCCAGGCAAGCTAGTTAGAACAGTTGAAGCTGTTCGATTAGCGAAAGAAGCTTAATTCGAATCAGACTCAATCTGGTTCACTCAACTTTGACTTAAGGGTTGCTCGAGACATCTCGAGTTGTCCCACCGGAGAATTACGATGGCAGTATCAAAAGAAGACATGCTGGAAACCATTTCCAATATGTCAGTGATGGAGGTTGTAGACCTCATCAGCGCAATGGAAGAGAAGTTCGGCGTATCAGCAGCAGCAGCAGTAGCTGCAGCTCCAGCTGGTGGCGATGCAGGCGGCGCAGCTGCTGAAGAGCAAACTGAATTTGACGTAGTCCTAACTAGCTTCGGCGAGAACAAGGTAGGCGTTATCAAGGCAGTTCGCGGCGCGACTGGACTTGGCTTGAAAGAAGCTAAAGACCTAGTTGAAAGTGCACCAGCTCCTATCAAGGAAGGTGTACCTAAGGCAGAAGCCGAAGAAATGAAGAAGACGTTAGAAGAAGCTGGCGCAGCTTGCGAGCTTAAGTAAGAACCTGTTGTATCGTTGCAGTCGGGGCCTTCGCGCTCTGGCTGTGACACCCGTGGGCTGACAGTCGTTGTGACTGTCGGCCTGCCGTCGTTTCCGGCGGTAAAAACTAGATTAGCGTGCTCGCCCGGCGCGCGCCCTTAAGACTTATGAGGAACGTAGATGGCCTTTTCGTTCACTGAAAAAAAACGCATCCGCAAGGATTTTGGAAAGCGCGCACCCATTCTTGAGGTGCCGTATCTGTTGCAAACGCAACTAGATTCGTACCGCAATTTCCTTCAGGAAGATAAAGATGCGGACAACCGATCAGAGGTCGGTTTGCACGGCGCGTTCAATAGCGTCATGCCCATTATTAGTTATTCTGGCAATGTAGAACTACATTACGTCAGTTACCGGCTCGGTAAGCCGGCGTTTGACGAGCGCGAATGTAAAGTTCGCGGCTTGACATACGCAGCTCCGCTGCGTGTTTTAGCTCGTCTGATCATCTATGACAAGACCGCTCCTGCTAGTAGCAAAGTGGTTAAAGACATTAAGGAACAAGAAGTCTTCATGGGTGAGTTACCGCTCATGACAGGAAACGGAACGTTCATTATTAATGGAACTGAGCGTGTAATCGTGTCTCAGTTGCATCGTTCTCCAGGTGTGTTTTTTGACCACGATCGTGGCAAGACTCACTCATCTGGAAAGCTACTATTTAGCGCGCGGATTATTCCTTACCGTGGATCTTGGCTCGATTTCGAATTCGATCCGAAAGACTGCGTGTTTGCTCGAATTGACCGACGTAGAAAACTGCCTGCCACTATTGTTCTTCGGGCGCTGGGCTACGAAACTACCGATATCCTTGAGAATTTCTTTGAAACTCACAAGATCTCAATTACCAAAACCAAGATGGAAATGGATTTGGTGCCTGAGCGATTGCGCGGTGAGACTGCTGCATTTGATATCAAAGCGGGTAAAGAGGTCATCGTTGAGACTGGGCGTCGAATTTCAGCTCGTCACGTGCGTCTTCTCGAACAGGCAAATATCAAGAAGTTAGAAATACCTGCAGACTACTTAGTTGGCAAAATTCTGTACCACGATATCGTGGATCTAGAATCTGGCGAGCTGATGGCAGAAGCCAATGCAGAGCTCACACCAGAGTTGGTTGAGCAAATTCAAGAAGGTGGAATCAAAAAGATCGAAGTGTTGTATGTCAACGATCTAGATCGTGGTCCATACATCTCTAACACATTGCGAATCGATCCAACTCGAACTCAGCTAGAAGCTCAAGTTGAAATCTATCGCATGATGCGTCCGGGTGAGCCACCTACAAAGGAAGCTGCGCAAAACTTATTTAATAATTTGTTTTTCGAGCCAGATCGCTACGACCTGTCTCCAGTTGGCCGAATGAAGTTCAACCGTCGTTTGATGCGTGAGAACACAGAAGGGCCGGGTACGCTGGACAAGGAAGATATCGAAGCAGTAATGCAAGTATTGATCGATATCCGAAATGGTAACGGAACTGTCGATGATATCGATCACCTAGGTAATCGTCGTATTCGAAGTGTTGGAGAGATGGCTGAAAACGTCTTCCGTGTTGGCCTTGTTCGTGTTGAACGTGCCGTACGTGAGCGTTTAGGCATGGTTGAATCTGAAGGCTTAATGCCTCAGGACATCATCAATGCTAAGCCGGTTGCAGCAGCTGTTAAGGAATTCTTTGGTTCCAGCCAGTTGTCGCAGTTCATGGATCAAAACAACCCATTGTCAGAAGTCACGCACAAGCGTCGTATTTCAGCGTTAGGGCCCGGTGGTTTGACGCGTGAACGAGCAGGCTTTGAAGTACGTGACGTGCATCCGACTCACTATGGTCGTGTATGTCCAATCGAGACTCCTGAGGGACCAAACATTGGTCTGATCAACTCGTTGGCTGTGTACGCTCGTACTAACCATTTCGGTTTCTTAGAAACTCCATACCGTAAAGTGACTGATGGTAAGGCGACAGATAAGATCGAATACCTCTCAGCTATCGAAGAAGGTAACTACGTTATCGCTCAGGCTAATACAGAGCTGGACGACAACGATGTTCTGACTAATGATCTGATTTCTGTACGAACGCACAATGAATTCACCATGGCAACACCTGATCAGGTGGAGTACATGGACGTATCGCCCAAGCAAATCGTATCAGTAGCTGCGGCTCTGATTCCATTCTTGGAGCATGATGATGCTAACCGTGCATTGATGGGTTCAAACATGCAACGTCAGGCTGTTCCAACACTACGTGCTGAGAAGCCGCTAGTTGGTACAGGTATTGAGCGTATTGTTGCTGTCGATTCAGGCTCAGCGGTTGTCGCTAAGCGTGGCGGAATCGTTGATTCGGTTGATGCTGCTCGTATGGTTGTTCGTGTTCACGATGCGGAAGCGAGTGAAGGTGCTGGTGGTGTAGATATCTACACGTTGACTAAGTACACGCGTTCTAACCAGAACACATGTATCAACCAGCGTCCTTTGGTTCGCGTAGGTGACATGATTGAGCGTGGCGATGTTCTTGCTGACGGTCCTTCTACTGACATGGGCGAATTAGCGCTAGGTCAGAACATGCTCGTGGCATTCATGCCATGGAATGGTTATAACTACGAGGATTCCATCCTTATCTCTGAGCGTGTTGTTCAGGAAGATCGTTTCACAACGATTCATATCGAAGAGCTAACATCGGTTGCTCGTGATACGAAATTGGGGCCTGAAGATATCACTGCTGATATTCCGAATGTCAGTGAAGGTCTGCTATCCAAGCTAGACGAATCAGGCATTGTTTATGTCGGTGCTGAAGTCCAGCCGAACGATATCCTTGTGGGCAAGGTGACGCCAAAAGGTGAAACACAGCTGACACCTGAAGAGAAGCTCCTAAGAGCAATCTTTGGTGAGAAAGCTTCTGATGTTAAAGACACATCATTGCGTGTACCACCCGGTATGGATGGAACTGTTATCGACGTTCGTGTTTTTACACGAGACGGTGTTGACAAAGATGCTCGTGCACAGCAGATCGAACGTGAAGAGCTGAAGCAAGTACGTAAAGATATCGACGATGAAACTCGTATCATTGAAAGTGATATCTATGATCGTATTGAAAAGCTGATCGTTAACAAAGAAGTGGACAAAGGGCCAGATGGTCTTCAGAAAGGCGCGAAAGTGACTTCTGAGTACTTGTCTACTTTGGAGCGTGAGAAGTGGTTCCAGATTTCAATGCAAGACGAAGCACTGAATGTTCAGTTGGAAAAAATTGGTCAAAGCATCAGTGATCACCGTGAAGCGTTTGAACAACGCTTCCTAGAGCAAAAAGAGAAAATCACTTCAGGTGATGATCTTGCTCCAGGTGTATTGAAGATGGTTAAAGTCTATTTGGCTGTCAAGCGTCGCTTGCAACCAGGTGACAAGATGGCTGGTCGTCATGGAAATAAAGGTGTTATTTCCATGATCGTTCCAACAGAAGATATGCCTTATTCTGAAGACGGTTCTCCGGTGGATATTTGTTTGAACCCACTGGGTGTTCCTTCACGAATGAACGTAGGGCAGGTACTAGAGCTTCACTTAGGTTGGGCGGCTAAGGGTCTTGGACACAAGATCAACCGAATGATTAAGGCGCAACAAGCGGTCGCAGACATTCGTGCATTCCTCAACAAGATCTACAATCATGAGGGTGCTAGCCAGCACATCGATATAGACAGCCTTACAGATGCTGAAATCAAAGAGCTTGCACAGAATTTGGTTCGTGGTGTGCCGATGGCAACACCGGTATTCGACGGCGCATCAGAGAAGGAAATTCGACAGATGTTAGCGCTGGCTGACTTACCTGAGTCGGGTCAGGCTCAGTTGTATGATGGCCGAACTGGAGACAGCTTCGAACGTCCTGTATCGGTTGGTTATATGCACATGTTGAAACTGAATCACTTGGTTGATGACAAGATGCATGCGCGTTCAACTGGACCATACAGCCTCGTTACTCAGCAGCCGTTGGGTGGTAAAGCTCAATTTGGTGGTCAGCGATTTGGTGAGATGGAAGTATGGGCACTGGAAGCATATGGTGCTGCGTACACATTGCGCGAAATGCTTACTGTTAAGTCAGATGACGTTAAAGGTCGAAACACCATGTACAAGAACATTGTCGATGGTGATCACCGTATGGATGCAGGCATGCCTGAATCCTTTAACGTACTGCTTAAAGAAATACGCTCACTCGGTATCAATATCGAACTTGAGCAGGATCACTAGCCGATTACATGATGCTATTTATCCAACCAATTACTTTTTCCGCTGCAAAAGATAGGGGAATGAAAGAATGAAAGATCTTCTGAATCTGTACAAAATGCAGGGCCAGACTGAAGAGTTTGATGCGATTCGCATCAAACTCGCTTCACCCGAGACCATCCGTTCATGGTCATACGGCGAAGTTAAGAAGCCTGAAACGATTAACTACCGAACGTTCAAACCTGAGCGTGATGGTTTGTTTTGTTCAAAAATCTTTGGTCCTGTAAAGGACTATGAGTGCCTGTGCGGTAAGTACAAGCGTCTCAAGCACCGTGGTGTTGTGTGCGAAAAGTGTGGTGTTGAGGTTACTCAAACTAAAGTGCGTCGTGAGCGAATGGGGCATATCGATCTTGCAAGCCCAGTTGCACACATTTGGTTCTTGAAATCACTACCAAGCCGTATTGGTTTGCTACTGGACATGACACTTCGAGAAATCGAGCGAGTGTTGTACTTCGAAGCCTATGTGGTTATCGATCCAGGTATGACGACTCTAGAATCTGGTCAATTACTCTCTGATGAGCAATTCCTAGAAGCAGTAGAAGAGCATGGTGATGAGTTTGACGCTCGTATGGGCGCTGAAGCGGTGCATGACCTACTTAAAGATATCGACATGCAGACAGATGCTGAAAATCTGCGTGAAGAGATCGAAGCGACTAAATCAGAAACCAAGCTAAAGCGTTTAACTAAGCGTTTAAAGCTGGTTGAGTCTTTTATTGCTTCTGGAAACCGTCCTGAGTGGATGGTTATGACTATCCTGCCAGTATTGCCACCTGACTTACGTCCGTTGGTGCCACTGGATGGTGGTCGATTTGCGACATCTGATCTAAACGATTTGTATCGTCGTGTTATCAACCGAAACAATCGTCTGCGCCGTTTGCTTGAGCTCAATGCGCCAGACATCATTGTGCGGAACGAAAAGCGCATGCTGCAAGAATCAGTAGATGCCTTGTTAGATAACGGTCGTCGTGGCCGAGCCATTACGGGCTCTAACAAGCGTCCATTGAAGTCTTTGGCTGACATGATCAAAGGTAAGCAAGGTCGATTCCGTCAAAACCTTCTGGGTAAGCGAGTTGATTACTCTGGTCGTTCGGTTATCGTGGTTGGTCCTACGCTGCGTCTACATCAGTGTGGACTGCCTAAGAAGATGGCACTTGAACTGTTCAAGCCGTTCATCTTCTCGAAGCTGCAATTGCGTGGTCTTGCGACAACGATCAAAGCTGCTAAGAAAATGGTTGAGCGTGAAGGCGCTGAAGTGTGGGATATCCTTGAAGAGGTTATTCGCGAGCATCCAGTTATGCTTAACCGCGCACCAACGCTTCACCGTTTGGGTATCCAGGCTTTCGAACCTGTTCTTATCGAAGGTAAAGCTATTCAATTACACCCATTAGTGTGTGCGGCGTTCAACGCTGACTTTGATGGTGACCAGATGGCGGTACACGTACCTCTATCCATTGAGGCTCAGCTAGAAGCACGAGCATTGATGATGTCTACCAACAATGTCCTGTCACCAGCGAACGGCGAGCCGATCATCGTACCTTCTCAGGATATCGTTCTGGGTCTGTATTACATGACGCGTACTCGAGTAAACGCAAAAGGCGAGGGCATGGTTTTCCGTGATGTCGCTGAAGCTCGACGCGCATACGAAAATAAGGTTGCCGATCTGCACGCGATGATCACTGTTCGTATCATGGATTCAGTGATGAACGATGCTGGCGAATGGATTCAGCAGCCTCGTCGTATCGAAACTACAGTCGGTCGTGCTATCGCCTCTGAAATTCTGCCTGTTGGTTTAGAATTCGCAAACGTCGATATCAACCTGACTAAGAAAAACATCTCTAAGCTGATCAACCTGTGTTACCGCAGATTGGGTCTGAAAGAGTCTGTTATCTTTGCTGACCAATTGATGTACTTAGGGTTTCGTTACGCCACTCTTGCCGGTGTTTCAATCGGGATCGAGGACATGATGGTGCCTGATGACAAGAAGACGCTTGTCGCTAGTGCAGAGAATGAAGTTAGAGAAATTCAGACGCAATACTCTGAAGGTCTAGTAACAAACGGTGAGCGATACAACAAGGTTGTTGATATCTGGTCTGCAGCTAACGATCAAGTTGCTAAGTCCATGATGGCAAGCTTGGGTACTGAAAGTGTTGTTAATAAAGAAGGTAAGACGGTCCAACAGGAATCGTTTAACTCTATCTTTATGATGGCTGATTCAGGTGCTCGTGGTTCTGCTGCTCAGATTCGTCAGCTTGCGGGTATGCGTGGTTTGATGGCAAAGCCTGATGGCTCAATCATCGAAACGCCTATTATTGCGAACTTCCGTGAAGGTCTGAACGTAAACCAGTACTTCATCTCAACTCACGGTGCTCGTAAGGGTCTAGCGGATACGGCTCTAAAGACGGCTAACTCTGGTTACCTGACTCGACGTCTAGTTGATGTTGCTCAAGACATGGTTGTTGTTGACCCAGATTGCGGTACGACAGCGGGTCTGACAATGAAGCCCATCATCGAAGGTGGTGATGTTGTTGAAGCGTTGCGTGAGCGAGTACTCGGTCGCGTTGTCGCTGAAGCGATTCTTAAGCCGGGTGATGATAAGACTATCCTTCTTGATGCTGGAACCTTGCTCGATGAGCACATGGTTGACATGCTTGAAGAAGCAGGTGTTGATGAAATCTTGGTTCGCTCTGCGATTACTTGCGAAGCTGACTATGGTGTTTGTGCCGCTTGTTACGGTCGTGACTTGGCTCGTGGCCACATCATCAATATTGGTGAGGCAGTGGGCGTCATGGCTGCTCAGTCTATCGGTGAGCCGGGTACACAGCTAACGATGCGTACCTTCCACATTGGTGGTGCTGCGAGTCGATCTGCTGCTGCAAGTAGCGTTGAATCTAAGTCTAAGGGTTCGGTTCGTCTACACAACATGAAAGAAATCACTAACCGTGAAGGTAAGTTGATGGCGGTATCGCGATCTGCTGAACTAGCGGTTGTCGATGACGCAGGTCGTGAGCGTGAGCGTTATAAAGTGCCTTACGGTGCGGTGATCCAAGCTAAAGAAAACGAGTCTATTTTGGCTGGTGCAGTCTTAGCAACATGGGATCCGCACACTCATCCAGTTATTACAGAAGTAGCGGGTATTGCTAAGTTCTCTGATTTCGTTGAAGGCGTAACTATTCGCGCTGAGACTGATGACATCACAGGCCTGACAGATATTGTTATTACCGATCACAAGCAACGTGGTGGCACTAACAAAGATCTACGCCCATTGATCAAGCTAGTGGATAAGGACGGAAACGACCTGAACTACGCGGGTACAGAAATCCCGGCTAACTACTTCTTGCCACCTGGTGCGATCATCAATCTGCAGGATGGTGATGAGATTCAAGTCGGCGATATCATCGCTCGTATCCCTCAGGCATCATCAAAAACTCGTGATATCACGGGTGGTTTACCTCGTGTTGCGGATCTATTCGAAGCTCGTAAGCCGAAGGAACCTGCAATCCTTGCAGAAACCAGCGGTACAGTGAGTTTTGGTAAGGAAACAAAGGGTAAGCAGCGTCTTGTTATTACTGGTCCTAACCAGGAACACTATGAAGAGCTGATACCTAAGTGGCGTAACATCAACGTGTTCGAAGGTGAAACCGTAGAACGCGGTGAAATGATTGCCGATGGTGAGCCTAATCCTCAGGATATCTTGCGTCTGCGTGGTGTTGAAACACTGGCTGCGTACTTAGTACAAGAGATCCAAGACGTTTATCGTCTGCAGGGTGTAAAGATCAATGACAAGCATATCGAAGTCATTATTCGTCAGATGCTACGTAAAGTAGACATCTCTGTAGCGGGTGATACTCGCCTGTTACGTGGCGAACAAGTGGATTTCTTGAAGGTCAAAGAAATCAACGAAGCGCTGTTGGCTGAAAATCCAAACGCAACCCCAGCAGAGTTCGAAAATCTGTTACTTGGTATCACTAAGGCATCATTGGTAACTGAATCGTTTATCTCGGCAGCTTCATTCCAAGAAACGACTCGTGTTTTGACCGACGCTGCTGTTCGTGGTGCACGTGATGACTTACGTGGCTTGAAAGAGAACGTTATCGTTGGTCGTCTGGTACCAGCAGGTACGGGTCTGTCGTTCCACAACGAACGTCGTAAGAGCCGAGCCAAGCTGAATATCGATCAGGCTTTTGAGCAGGTTATCGAGCAAGAATCTGCGCTAGCCGCAGGCGCGATACCAGCTGGAGCCGAGGTTCCTGTCAGTTTGCTAGATAGCATCAGCCCAGCTGATGGTGCTGGAGCTGGTTCTGACTGACAGTTACTCTGCCAACTACGTCTCTGACAGGTTTCATGTTAAATGAGCCCTAGAAAAGACGTTACATAGCCGTGGGGAGGTTCCTTGTGAGCCTCCCATGTAACCCGGTAACGATACAAAACGCCCTCTTTATGAGGGCGTTTTGCATTTCTGGGACACGAAATTGCACTTAAGTCTCTTAGGTTACGTGTCCTATACAGGGTTCACAGATAACCCTGCGGATGGTGAATTGCCCTAAAGATTCTCCAATCAAGGCACACGCTTTGCTCCGTAAATTAATGTTCACGGCGGGATACGAGATGAGCAATTCAATAGATACAAATTCGTTACTTCAGCAACTTAGGTCAATGGCCCAAGATGCAGGGATTCCTGAATCTAAAGCCATCTCATCGGAAATCACGCCAGCCGCCGACACGGTAGAGTTCTCTAAGATTTTAGAAAACTCCCTACAAGCGGTAAACGGACGAAGTACAGAGGCCAAGCAACTCCGAGAATCATTTGAAGCCGGTAACCCTAATGTGGAATTGGCTGACGTGATGATTGCAGCTCAGAAAGCCAGAATTTCGTTTGAAGCGCTAAGTCAGGTACGCAACAAGATGGTTGCTGCCTACAAAGAAGTAATGAGCATGCCGTTGTGATGTCACTCGTAAACAACACCCCCCAGTTAAGCCATGCGGCCTGTAGAGCTGCTAAAGGACTTTGTATTTCTTAATGAGTGATGCAACCACGAACACTGGTCCTGACAGCAATCCGCTGACACTGGCTCTAGCGCGTTTTTTCACGGGGCCTCAGCTGGGTGCCTTGATTGTTGTTGCGACGGCGCTGACGTTGGGTGCGGGATTAATATCCTGGACTATGCAGCCTGAGTTCGTTCCTGTTTCACAACAGGGCGGGCGAGAGGATGCATTGGCAATAATTGAAAGTCTTACCGCCTCAGCTATCGAATACAAGCTAGATCCTGCAACGGGTTTGGTGTTGGTACCGAAGAATAGATTTGCTGAGATTCAAATGAACTTAGCCGCCAGTGGTTTGACTTCGTCAAAAAGCCCGCAAGGCTTAGAACTACTACAAAACGAGACTTCACTAGGAACGAGTCACTTTACAGAGTCGGCTCGTTACCAACATGCGTTGGAAACAGAACTGAGTAGAACGATAAGCAGCATGCGTAATGTTGAATCGGCCAGAGTGCATTTGGCAATGCCTAAGCAGTCTGTTTTTATCCGAGATAGAGAACAATCCTCAGCTTCCGTCATGATTAAAGCGATGCCTGGGCGCTCGTTAGAAGACGAGCAGGTTAACGCTATTATTAATTTGGTTGCTTCAAGCATCCCTTACTTGGGTAGTGAGCAAGTCACCATTGTTGATCAATGGGGCAGATTGCTATCGACAGGTGATGATTCAACCAGTGGTGCGACACGTGATCAGTATCAATACGCTCGCAAGTTAGAAAAGCTTTATGCCGATCGTATCGAATCATTATTGACCCCTATCATTGGGCCAGGCCGAGTTCGAGCTATTGTGACAGCTGACGTGGATTTCTCCATCAATGAGCAAACACAAGAAAGTTACGAGCCCGATGCAGCTCAGCTTCGTAGTGAGCAACTGGATACACAAATCAATCGTAATGGCGGTGCAGCGATAGGTATACCCGGTGCCTTAACCAACCAACCACCGGGCAACGGCACAACTGACGCCGAAATACCCGGTGCTGACGGTGCAACGACAGAGGCACAGAACGAAAGCTCTTCAGCGATCAAAAACTACGAGTTGGATAAAACCATAACGCATACTCGACGAGTACCTGGCAACGTACGTCGGGTGTCTGCGGCAGTACTCATAGACGATAGAATTCAAATGAACGAGGCTGGCGAGCCTGTAAGAACACCGTTGACTGAAGAGGAGCTCGCTCAATACACCCAATTAGCTCAAGAGGCCGTGGGTTTTAGTCAAGAGCGAGGTGACAGCGTCGTAGTCATTAACCGTTCATTTCAACCTTTGGAAGAAATCATACCCCTTGAGCCATTGCCGATCTGGGAGCAGAGCTGGTTATGGACAATGGTTCGACAGCTTCTTATCGGGTTATCTGTGTTGTTACTCGTCTTGTTAGTGTTAAGACCTGCAGTTAAGCGTCTAGTTTCGGGAGGCACTACGCCAGAGGAAATTGCGGCGGCTGAGGCTGCGGCATTGGGTGTTGATCCAGCGGCTGCCGAAGATGGTGAATCGGCTGATGGGTCCGCGGATGGGGCCTCTGGCTCCTCTAGTGAGTGGGGACAAAGTGGTAGTAATGCTAACCTCGATGCTCCTCCCGTTGTTTATGGCGATATATTGAATATGGCACGAGCGATGGCTGCAGAAGACCCTAAACGAGTAGCGAAAGTAGTCAAAGATTGGGTGGCTGAACAATAGTGGCTGATGGAGATAACCCAAGCGGTGCAGGAGTTGGCGAAGAACCCGTGTTAAGTGGTTCTAGTCAGGCTGCGATATTACTCATGGCACTTGGCGAGGAGGAAGCCGCCGGTGTACTAAGGCATATGAAACCTGAGGAAGTCCAAACCTTAGGTGAGGCGATGACTGCGATTCAAGGTATTTCGCAGCAGCAGATAGGCGCAACACTGGATCAGTTTGTTAATAAGGTTCGGTATGAGTCTTCGTTGGGAATGGAGTCTGCCAGCTATTTCAAGTCAACATTGAAGTTGGCTCTTGGAGAGGACCGTGCCAGCAACGTATTGTCACAGATGGCACCGCAAGAAGAAGACGATGATCAAGGACTCAGTGCGCTCAAATGGATGGATGCACGAGTCATTGCCAAAATCATTCGCACGGAACATCCGCAAATTGTGGCAACGGTTCTTAGCCAATTAACTCGTGAGCGCGCGGGTGAAGTGCTCGACATGCTTCCCGAATCTAAGCGTGCTGACATTGTTATGCGTATTGTGAAGCTGGATAAATTGCATCCAGCTGCACTGGCAGACTTGAATGAGGTCATTACTGAACTCTTTGAGAACGATGCCACTATAGAAATTGCAGGAATAGGTGGAGTGCAAGCTGCATCAGAAATACTCAATGGTGTGTGCAAAGAATCGGAAGGCAAAATTCTCGATGCCATTGAAGAAATGGATGGTGAGATTGTCGAAAAGATCAAAGAAGGTATGTTTATCTTTGAGAACTTGCTTAATGTCAGTGATCGCGACACACAGACACTATTGCGCGAGACATCAAACGAAGATCTTATCTTGTCACTCAAGGGCGCATCCGAAGAACTACAAGCTCAAATATTCAGGAACATGTCTTCACGAGCTGCTGAATTGCTCAAAGATGATCTTGATGCTAAAGGGCCAGTTAAATTGTCCGAGGTACAAGTAGCACAGCGTGCCATTCTAGTCGTCGCTCTACAGTTAGCCGAAGATAGCAAGATATCGCTCGGCGGCAAGGGTGATGACTATGTTTAGAGTACTCTCGGAAGAGGAAGCTGAAAAAGCGATCAAGTGGAAAGCGCCTGATCTTAGTTCACCGAACTCTCACGTTGTACATGCTCGAGAAACGGTATCTCCAGTTACGCTAAATGCAATATTAGCCGCAGCTGCAGCCGATAAACCAACGCTGCCAGTAAGCCCTGGCATTGCTAGCACGCCCACTACAGCGCAAGCATTGCAGGCGGCACAAACGCAAGACGTAACACCGTCAAGCGTTTCATCACTGATGTCGAACCCATCTGTTGAAATGCTGCAATCTAGTTATGATGATGGATATGCACAAGGATACGCTGAAGGGAACAAGGCGCTCAGAGATGTGAAAATTGCTGAGTTGACGACTCTTATTGGGTCAATAACGCAGTCTTTGCCTCCAGTTCAAGAGGATGCACTAGAGCAAGAAATATATAGGTTATCGATTGATATTGCCCGTATATTGTTGCAGCGTGAAATGCGTTCGGAGCCTGATGCTTTGGCAAACCTGGTAAAAGCTGGACTGGAACAATTGCCGTCCAATGCGAGTGGGCCTAAACAGGTTTATATGAATCCGCAAGACGCTCAAATTGTGGCGCAGGAGCTATCCGAATTACCAGATACTGCTGTATTAATAGATCAAAAGCTAGCAAGAGGGGAGTGCAGAATACAGTCAGACTCAAGTACGGTACATGCTGGTCTTGAGAATTGGCTTAATTCTATGGCTACAGAGCTTGGCATATTAACGCCCTTATCTGAACCTACAGAACAAGCATCCGTTGCAAAACCCATCGAGTAAATCGTGAGCACAACGTCACTCCAGCAACGATTGCAATCGCGTCGTGAGCGTTTGAGACTTCCTGAGTTGCCGGTCGAAGGCACGCTTAGTACCTTACGTGGTCTTACGTTAGAGGCGTCAGGTTGCAAAGCATCCATTGGGGCTCGTTGTCTTATAGAAAGTGGCAGCGGTGCTGATGTTGAAGCACAGGTTGTTGGGTTTAATCGAGACCGCACATTGTTAATGCCTATGGGCTCTGTTGAGGGTCTGCGTTCGCAAGCTCGAGTCACGCCCGTTCCCGGGCAGTTGGAAGCCCCTTGTGGTGATGGACTACTGGGACGTGTCATTGACGCAAGAGCACAGCCTATTGATGGTTTAGGGCCGCTTAATTATTCACACACTACACCGTTAGTTTCTCAGTGTTTAAACCCGTTGGATCGTGCAGGTGTTACCCGCGAATTTGATGTCGGTGTTCGAGCGGTGAATGGACTATTAACCTTAGGTAGAGGTCAGAGGGTAGGACTTTTTGCCGGCAGCGGTGTGGGTAAGAGTTCATTGTTAGGCATGATGACTCGTCATTCCGAAGCCGATGTAACCGTCATTGGATTAATTGGTGAGCGTGGTCGTGAGGTCAACGATTTTGTTCGAGAAACGTTGGGCAAAGAAGGATTGAAAAACGCTATTGTCGTTGCCGTTCCTGCTGACCAACCACCACTGTTGCGTTTGCAAGGTGCCATGCTTGCCACTGCCATTGCAGAAGGTTTTCGCGATAGCGGCAAACAGGTTTTGTTGCTCATGGATTCACTGACACGTTTTGCACAAGCACAGCGTGAAATTGGTTTAGCAACAGGTGAGCCGCCAACCAGCAAAGGTTATCCACCATCGGTGTTTGCCATGTTGCCGCAATTAGTGGAGCGTGCAGGTAATCTTGCGGCGGGCGGTTCGATAACAGCGATTTATACGGTACTGGCAGAGGGAGACGATCAGAATGATCCCATTGTTGATGCCGCAAGAGCCGTGTTAGATGGTCATATCGTATTGACTCGTGAACTCGCCGATGCAGCGCATTATCCCGCTATTGATATAGGTGCGTCAGTCAGTCGAACACGATCCGCTGTTAATACACCTGATCAAGAGAAGATGATACGGCGATGTTTACAACTAGCCGCAGCCTATCGTGCGCAGGAAGATATGTTGCGAGTAGGCCTTTATAAACCCGGTACTGATCCCTTGCTCGATGAAGCGGTTGCTTTTTGGCCAGCCCTACAAGGTTATCTGCAGCAACCAGCAGACAGTGGTAAGGACATGGCTACGTCTAGGGCGCGTTTAGGTCAAATACTTGGCCTATAAGCGTAAAGGCCTGTCCAGTGCTTTCGCACTGCGACTAACCTGCCGAAATATGAACTGCACGTAACACACGTGCAGTTCAAAATACCTGCGCAGAATTGTTTTCAGGCCGACACCTTAGTTGACACTCTTTCTAAGGATAGTTGTAAATGAGCTCCGCGAAACTAGCGAAACTAGAATCTCTTTCGGAGGAACAAGCTGAACACAGCCGTGATTTGGTTGAACGTCAGCGTCTGGAATTATCTCAATTAGACGGACACCACTCAGATCTTACTCGTATCAATCTGGAATACCAGAATGGGCTGGTAGGTGTGGAGGGCGTCTCGCCTCAGCAATTGGCTCACCGCCGAACTTTTGTATCGCAACTGACTAACAAGCTGGAAGTTTTGCAGCATGAGCGCGTACAGAAGAATAAGAAACTCCAGGGAAGTATTAAGGAACACCAGCAACAGAGTGCTCAAAGCGCTGCACTGGGGACTATGGTTGCGCGCGAAACGGTAAAGGAGGCGGTGCGTGATGCTCGTCTTGAGCAATCGCGCCAGAACGAAACACTGCAGTCCCTAAGACAGATAAACAAATCCAGACAGGAAGATGACAATGTCTGAGCCTACAACAAATGTACTATCCAGTTTCTCAGCAACCAGTGCCAAAGGGTCTGATCTTTTAGCGGGGATCTCGTTAAAGGGCGGTGATGCAAATCCAGAGACTGCGGGCTCGTTTTCTAAAGCCCTGAGTCAGGCGCAACAAGACGCAGAAGCTACTCCGGTTGCTGAGCGTACGAACTCCAAACCTACAAGTACGGCAGATGTGGACAGCACAGCTAACCCATCCATGTTGGCAAGGCGCGGTGCCGTGCCGGCTGAGGCGCAAGTGAATTCGGGGAAAATCGTTCGTTCTCGTCCAATGGGTGATGTACGAGAGACTGTGGACAGTACAGGGCCATCGGCTGCGGGCGTCAGCCTTGCATTAGGCTCAGAAGTTAGTGATCTTGACGGGGCCACTCTAGCCACAACAAATGTACCAGATTCATTATTGACAGTTCCTTTAGATGCATCTGTAATCTCAGATGAGGTAAAAAATTCTCAGGGCTTAGCAGTATCGGTTATGCCGGGAGACGCACAGGAAGGCATTCTGGAGCAGCCAGCTTCGATTGTTGACGTGGCCATTACTAACGATCAGTCACTCAATTCTGTCGCTCAGAAGAGTGATGTGTTGGTTGCCAGTTTAGAATCACCCTTACAGAGTGCAAACGCTAGTTTAGCCACAGCACAGTCTGCAGCTGTGTCGTTGACAGCAGCCGCTGATACCGTTGTTGCGACAACATTAGGAAGTACTAGCTCGTCAACTGGCCCTTCTCTACAAAATAGCCTTAGCGTTGATGAAGCGTTGACGGGTGGTGTTGTATCGATTGCAACGTTAGCGAACCGCTTAAACGTATCAAGTGACGAAACAATCGCGCAGATAGCACCTCAAGGTGCAAAACCAGCTGATGCGGAACAGCTAACGACGATTGCGGGAATACAAAGTGTTCAATTGGGTATGGCAGGTGTCAATCAACCCAAAGTTGCTGCAGCTGATTCAGAGATAACACTGGGAAGGGTCATACCGAGTGCCGATAATGCAGCGGCTGTGTCAATTTCTGCGACACAAGTTGGCAAAGGTATTCTGAATGATGGCGCTGAAACGTTAGCGTTAAACCAAACTGCGCTCGCTGATCAAACAGTTCTGCCCATGGCTGCAGCAAAAGAGTCAATAAGCGGTGCGTCAATTGTTCCGTCTAGAGTAGCCAATGAACTGCCAGCTACCGCTCAAGGTCCTCAAGTTGCGTTGTCTGGGCCTCTGTTGGATCAACCTACTGGCGTAAATTTGAATCCGTCGGCAGCAGGTATGGCCGTTGTGAGTGAAGCAACCCCCAATGTTTCGATAAATCCTTTGCTAGATAACATGTTAAGTGTCCCTGCGAGCGGCACTGTTACTGCTCCGATCCTTGTGAAAGCTGATATGACAGGTACACCAACTGTCAGCACACCATTGAATGTTCCGCTACTGACACCGGCTGCCACTGAGGCAATGGCTGGCAATGTCAAATGGATGGTAGGTGAGGGTGTTCAGAACGCGATCGTCAACGTAACACCGAATGGAATGGGGCCGATCTCAGTGCAAATAGGTATAGAAAAGGAGCAGATGAGTATCTCGATTGTTGCATCACAAAGTACAACCCGTGATGCACTCGAAGCGCTAGTACCTCGTTTGCGAGATCAATTGGGTGCACAAGGAGTTGATGCTGTTCGAGTCGATATATCGGATGGTCGTGGCGAACGCTCTGGAAACTTCAACGGTTCTGAGCGTCAAAATCTAGCTTATACACAGTCAAATAATGATCAAGGTTCACAGCAGCGCAATGCTGATAATCAGAACAATGACCGTTCGAGCTCTGATAACGCAGGTACTACTAATGAATCGGGCGAGCGTGTCCTGTCTGATTCTGAGCGAGCTTTAGTGGATCAGTTAAAAAATAGTTCGACGAACTTGTCTGTAAAAAATGCGTCCATCCGACATGGATATGATCTGTATGTTTGAGCAAATGGGTTCTAACGGTGTCACGGGCTTTGAGCTCGTGGGCTACACAAGGCACCAAGTATCATGAAGAAGATAATTCTCATTGCGGGCGGCGCTCTGTTGTTTAGCGCTATCAATATTGGTGGAACGGTGTTCTTGTCGCAAGCAATGGCTCCTCCCACTGTGGCTGCCGCTGAACCCGTAATTATCATAGCTGATCCATTGCCAGAGGAAGTTTTTTACCACAACGTGCAGCCTGAATTCGTCGTGAATTTTCAGGGGAATTCCAAATTAAAGTTTCTAATGATAGAAATGGTCATCGCCACGCACGATGAAGAAGTCCTACCTATTTTAGAAAACAATGACCCTGAGCTAAGAAACTCATTGCTATTACTGTTGGCTGAGCAAAATGCTGAAGCATTGAAAACGCCCGAAGGCAAACAAGCATTGAGAGAAGATGCGCTAGCGAGAATAGATAAGGTGGTGGGTCAACACTATCGCACTGATCGCATCAAAGATGTGTATATAACCCGGCTTGTCATGCAGTAGATTGATGCCGATATGAGCCGCGATAAAGCACCTAAAACTGCGACGATTTATGACTTTTCCCATCCGGGTCATAAACTCAATAAGCAGTGGCCTATTCTGGACCTAGTGAATGCTCGTATTGCGGCAGACTTTGCCGTGGCTTTGTCTAAACAGTTGCAAATAACACTCGATGGCAAGGGTCTTAGGACCATTAAAACGAAGTATTCTGAATGTGTTGCCAACATGGGGCGCACGTGCATTGTTTACGAACTCACGATGCATCCTATTCAGGGTAATGTCTGGTTCTGTATGGACATCAGTATTTTGGCGACCATCGTTGATGCCTACTTTGGCGGTAATGCTGAAGTCATTCCAGAGGATGAGCCGCGTGAATTGTCGCGCACAGAATTACGAGTTGCGGGTCATATCATTAAAGCCCTGGTCGCAAGTGTCACCAGCGGCTGGTCAATGGCCATGCCTGTGAAAGTTACATCGTTAGGTGTTATTGATGTCGAACGTTTAAGCAATACCCCTATGGACCAAGTCATGGTGAATGGGGAAATGACACTGCAGCTAGGTATTACCGAGTTGCCGTGCCAGATTATTTACCCGTTTGAAACCTTAAAACCGTTTGAGTCAAAGCTGCGACAAGAGGTGGTTAGCCCTTCTCCTCAAGATATGCAGTTTAGTGAAGCTATGCAGGGTGAACTTATGAATTGTGAAATTGATATTCGCGGTGTTCTGTCCGAAATGCCAATAACACTTAGAAACTTATTAGAGCTGAAGTCTGGCGATTTTATTCCGCTACGTGATGTACAGACAGTATCGTTTAAGACACAGAGCATGCCTCTTTTTGATGCGCGTGTAGGTAGTACCAATGGTCGAGTTTCTGCTAGCGTTTCGCGCTGGCATCTACCGGTAAAAAACTGAGTTATGTCAGAAGAGAACGCAGCCACCAATCTGGAAGACAATGAAGAGTCAGGCGCAGCCATTGACCCGTCATCGGATTCTGATACCTCTACCGCGGAAAATGCCGCAGGAGAGTCCGGCACAAGTCCGTCAGAAAATGAAGCAGGTGGCGTCGCTGTTACAGCGGTTGAACGACCCGAAATAGACGTTAACGCGCCTGTCGACGGTCCTACTGCCGACCTTTCTATGATTCTGGATATTCCAGTGACACTGTCCATGGAAATTGGCCAAACACGGATTTCCATCAGCGATTTGCTCAAGTTGGGCAAGGATTCTGTCATCGAATTGCAGCGAATGGCCGACGAACCCATGGATGTGCTCGTAAATGGCACGTTAGTAGCACGTGGAGAAGCAGTAGTCGTTGGTGAACGGTTCGGTATTCGACTAACCGATGTAGTTAGTCCGCAGGAGCGGTTAAAACAGTTCACCTGAGGTAGAAGTTCCCTGGCCGTTGAAACGGCAGGGTGATTTACTTAAGGAGAAGTCATGAAACGAGTGTCCGCTGCAGGCGTAATGCTGCCCTGCGCAATTGTGCCTTGGGCTTCAGTGCAAGCTCAGCAGGCCGGCGCCTCTGTTATATCCCCCGTAGCAACTCTGGGAAAGCTTGCTTTCGCCTTACTTCTTGTTCTGCTTGTGTTTTGGGCGTTCGCCAAATTCATGAAGCAGATGCAAGTTGGGCAGGGTGGAGCACACTCAGGCCTGAGAGTGGTTGGCGCGCTTAATCTAGGCCAACGAGAGCGTGTTGTCGTTATACAGGCAGGCACCGAACAATTGGTTCTTGGGGTCACCTCAACAACAATAAACACCTTACATGTGCTCGAGAAGCCTCTGAGCACAACAGATTCCCCAGAGCTTGGGGATTTTAAACAAAAACTGAGTGCGGCACTTAGTCGACAGGTAAAATCCTGATGACACGACTAGTGTTACGGCGTTGGCTGATCGCGCTGCTGTGTTTTGCGCCTTTAGAAGCAGTTGCACAATCAGGACTGCCTGCCATCATCATCGATTCAGCCGAAGGTGGGGGCGAGACCTGGAGTTTGAGTTTGCAGGCGTTGGTGTTGATGACATCGCTCTCGCTGTTGCCAGCCATGCTGCTACTGATGACCTCCTTCACTCGGATTACCATCGTGCTTGGCATATTGAGAACTGCGATGGGAACTGCGCAGACTCCATCGAATCAAGTGTTGATTGGACTTGCCTTGTTTCTGACAATGTTCATCATGCGTCCTGTGTTCCTCGAGGTTCATGAAACGGCGGTGCAGCCGTTTATGGCTGAAACCATTGATGCAGAGACAGCAATTCAAATCGCAGCTGAACCATTCCGTGCATTCATGATGAAACAGACGCGTGACAACGACTTGCAGTTGTTCCTAAATATTTCTAATTCACCTGCGCCACAAGACATCAATGATGTGTCGTTTTTTGTGTTGTTGCCAGCGTTCGTTACCAGTGAGCTTAAAACAGCTTTTCAAATAGGGTTTCTATTGTTCATCCCCTTTTTGATTATTGATCTAGTTGTAGCGAGTGTACTGATGTCTATGGGTATGATGATGTTGTCCCCATTGATTATCTCGCTACCTTTCAAGCTGATGTTATTCGTGCTTGTTGATGGCTGGAACCTGGTACTCGGAACGCTAGCGGGGAGCTTTTTCATCTCATGAATCCTGATACTGTCATAGACATTGGGCGTGACGCGCTAACAATCACAGTCCTGCTAAGTGCTCCACTACTGATGGCAGCACTACTGACGGGTTTGGTCGTGGGACTTTTTCAGGCTGCCACGCAAATCAATGAGCAGACCTTAAGTTTTATCCCAAAATTGTTAGCAATGGTCATTGTGTTAGTAGCAACTGGCCCTTGGCTACTACAGGTCATTCTTGATTACACATCGAATCTGATTACTGATGTCGTGCCACGAGTTTTGGGAGCATGATTTGTCATGTCGGCTCTCACACTAACTGCTGAACAAATCAATGGCTGGGTCGGACTAGTACTCTGGCCTATGTTTCGAGTCGCGGGTCTATTGTCAATACTACCGGCATTAGGTGGTGGCGAAGTACCCGTTCGAGTTCGAATTGCATTGTCATTTCTAATTACCTTTCTTATCGTACCGTCTCTAGCGGCTATGCCTGAGGTAGATCCTCTATCGGCTGATAGTATTTTTATATCAATGCAACAGCTGATAATTGGTGTCGCTATGGGTCTGCTTGTGTTGTTCGCATTTAATGCAGTAACACTGGCGGGTGAGAGCATTGCTATCACAATGGGTCTAGGTTTCGCGTTAATGAATGACCCGCAAAATGGTGCTCAAGTACCTACGGTCAGTCAGTTTTACCTAATGTTGGCGACGCTATTATTCTTAGCATTCGATGGCCATCACGCCATATTGCAGCTACTCAATGCCAGCTTCATTTTGCTCCCTGTTGGTCAATCACTCGGTGCGGACTCCTTATGGATTTTAGTTCGTTGGGGGCAAGTTATTTTTTCAGGCGCACTCGCCATAGCACTTCCAGCGCTTGCCGCTATGTTGACAGTCAATATTATTATGGGCGTCATTACACGAGCAGCACCTCAGCTTAATTTATTCTCTGTGGGCTTCCCTATTACAATGACGGTAGGCTTTGCCGCCATTATGTTTACGTTACCGACCTTTCAGTTTTCCTTTGAAAACTTGCTCAGCATGACGCAAGCCACCATAGCCGAGTTTTTGGGTAGCTAGACATGGCACAGGAATCGGGACAGGATCGTACTGAAGACGCAACCCCCAAACGCCTCGCTGATGCGCGTAAAAAGGGGGATGTAGCCCGATCCCGTGAACTCAACACAGTACTAATGCTGTTGGCATCACTGATCGGATTTGCTGTGCTGGGTGGCTCAGGTGTTCAGGCTTATAAACAACTAGCTAAGAATCAATGGAGCATAGATCGACAAGCGATTTTCAATGATCAATCGCTGTTAAACGGATTGTTAGTTCCCTTCATTGAGGCCTTGTGGATTTCAGCGCCGTTTCTATTTCTCATGTTTGTTGCTGTTTTTATAGGTCCTTTGTGCATGGGAGGGTGGGTTTTCGCTGCGTCTTCTGTGAAAATCGACCCGAAAAAATTATCACCAATGGCAGGTCTCAAACGGATGGTTGGGGTGCAAAGTTTAGCGGAGCTACTAAAGGCTCTGTTAAAAGTCATTTTGCTCGGCACAATTGCCGTCTACATGATGAAAACGCATCTTGATGATTACCTTCGTCTAGGGGTAATGAATATACCTGACGCTATCAACTCTATGTTCGGCATTGTTTTCGTTATCACGCTGACATTAGTTTTGTCGCTTGGTTTAGTGGCCTTGGTGGATGTGCCATTTCAACAGTGGTCACATGCGAAAAAGCTCCGCATGACCCTGCAAGAAGTAAAAGATGAGAGTAAAGAGCAGCAAGGTAATCCGGAAGTTAAGGGCAAGATACGCCAAATGCAGCAGTCGATGGCTGGAAAGCGGATGCTAGAAGATGTGCCTGATGCAGACGTGATAATTGTCAATCCGACACACTTTTCAGTTGCTTTGAAATACAACGAAAATGAATCTGCGCCGATTGTCGTTGCTAAAGGTATCGACCATTTAGCACTAAAAATCAGGGAAGTGGCCAAAGAATCCAATGTGACGATTTTTGAGGCACCGCCATTGGCGCGTTCCCTCTACCAGCACACCGAGGTGGGTCAAACCATTCCGTCTGAACTCTATTTAGCCGTAGCTCAAGTTCTGGCGTACGTGATGCAAGTAAAGAAGTTGAGCTTTCCAGATCGACGTCGTTTGATTGAGCCAACTGACTTTTCGATTCCAGACTCCTTGCTGGTACCAAAGGACGAGTAAACAGTGAACATAGAGAACCTAAAAAGAGTTATCAGTCAGATGCAATTGAGCGGGCTAGGCGCCCCGTTCTTAGTGTTGTTGATGCTGGTAATGATGGTACTGCCGATACCTACATTCGGTCTTGATTTGCTGTTTACCTTCAATATTGCGTTGTCGTTGATCGTTTTGTTGGTCACCGTGTACACACGCAGACCTCTAGAGTTTTCATCTTTCCCGACGGTATTGTTGGTTGCAACGATGTTGCGATTATCGCTAAACATCGCCTCGACACGAATAGTGTTGTTAGAAGGGCACACGGGTACGGCCTCTGCGGGGCAGGTTATAGAATCTTTCGGTAATTTTGTTATCGGTGGTAACTATGCTGTTGGCTTCGTAGTCTTTTCTATACTGGTCATCATTAACTTTGTAGTAGTCACAAAGGGTGCTGGTCGAGTATCGGAAGTGAGTGCCAGATTTGTACTCGATGCTATGCCTGGTAAACAAATGGCCATCGATGCTGATCTAAACGCTGGGATACTTAGTCAAGAAGAAGCTAGGAAGCGGCGAGAAGATATTGGTCGTGAAGCTGACTTCTACGGCTCAATGGATGGTGCCAGTAAGTTTGTAAAAGGTGATGCTATAGCGGGGCTTTTGGTCCTGTTTATTAATATTTTAGGCGGATTGGCTGTCGGTGTTGGTCAGCATGATCTTAGCTTTTCTGAGGCAGCGACTAATTACACTCTGCTGACTATCGGTGACGGACTCGTCGCTCAGATACCTTCTTTGCTGTTGTCTATGGGCACAGCGGTTATCGTGACTCGTGTGTCTGCCGAAGAAGATATGGGTAAAGAGATATCCATACAGCTATTCAAAGATCAGCGCGCTCTTATTATTACTGCCGTGCTCATCGGTATGTTGGGTTTAGTGCCTGGTATGCCGAATCTGGTTTTCCTTACATTGGGTGGCGGATTGGGTTTTTACGCTTGGTACGCCCGTAAGGCGGCAGATAAGGTCCCTGAAGTAGAAGCTGAGGCGGAAGTAGCGCCTGAGAAGCGAGCGGAGCTTAGTTGGGATGACGTCAAGACGACTGATATCCTGAGTCTTGAGGTCGGTTTCGGTCTTATACCGTTAGTCGATGCTCGACAAGGTGGGAAGCTGCCTGATCGAATAAAAGCGGTACGCCGCAAATTAACAGAGGATCTGGGATTTTTAATTCATGCCGTGCACATGAAAGACAATCTTGATCTGCCACCTACTCGATACCGAATCTCCATATTAGGGGTTACAGAGGGTGAGGCCGAGATCTACCCGGATAGGGAGTTAGCTATTGGTACCGGTGTAGAGGGAGGATCTCTGCAAGGCATGGTTACAAAGGATCCCGCCTACGGCATGGACGCTATCTGGATCAATCTCGATCAACGAGATAACGCTCAGGCTTTAGGTTACACGGTAGTCGATCCGGGCACGGTTATCGCGACGCACATGAGTAAGTTACTTATTCAACATGCTGGAAGCCTGCTAGGTCATCAGGAGGTTCAATCACTGTTAGACACACTCAGTAAGAGTGCACCTAGATTGGTTGAGGATCTAGTGCCGAAACTCTTGCCACTACCGACAGTGGTGAAAGTTTTACAAAACTTACTTGATGAAGGAATACCGGTAAAAGACATGCGCTCGATTGCTGAAACATTGGCCGAAAAAGGAACCCAATCTCAGGATGCTGATGATTTAACGGCAGCTGTACGAGTTGCTTTACGTCGCCAAATCACCGGACAACTGACTTCCTTCGAAGACACGCTACCGGTCATTACATTGGATGCTGAGCTGGAAAAACTCTGCCTCAGTTCCGTTGAAGCTGAAAACGGTGGCGGACTAGGCATAGAGCCTGGGCTTGCAGAACGTTTGTATCAATCTCTAGCGGATAGTACACATCGGCAGGAAATGAACGGTGAGCCAGCAGTTTTGCTGGTAAGTCCGAAATTACGAAGTTGGCTTGCTGGGATGGTTAGACACACTATTCCGCTGCTGAAAGTACTGGCTTATAACGAAATTGCTGAAACTAAGCGGTTAAAGGTTATAGCTAACATCGGTGGAGGAAGCGCCGCGTGAAAAACTTGATGAATACTTATCCCGCTAACCTAACTTGGGGCCAGACATGCAACTAAGACGATTTACTGCAGAATCAACACCTGCTGCACTTGATGCCGTTCGCATGTCTTTGGGGGATGATGCAATTATCTTAGCAAACCGCCGACAAGGCGATTTGGTTGAAATCATTGCGACAGGCCAGATCGACGATGCTGCCACCATGGCTGAGATGAGCATCGATGGCATTCAAGAGGCGTTGGATAAAGGCGAGGACATTATAACGACCAAACCTGAACCCGCTAAGCCTGCCAAAAAGCCTATTGTAAGAACGGTTGCTGAGCGGGTAGAAGCGCCTAAGTCTGTAGCGCCAGAACCCGTTGTAGAGGCTCGTCAGATTTCTGATGATGTCGTAAATATAAGTGAGCTTAGTCAGTCTATTGAGGTGGAATCTGTAGGTGCCGAACCTTTAGAGCCTTTGGTAGAGTCGCCAATAGCTGAACCAGATGTGATTCCCGCTACTAGCCGAGTAGAGACTAAAGCTACTCCAGAAAAAATACCAACAGCTGAGACTGTGGCACCCGTTGATCACATTGAGCAAACGGAAAAATTATTGGCTGTCATCGATGCTCAAAATCAATTGATGGCAGAGCATTTTAAAAGTCTGACGGTAAATTTGTGGGGCTCGAATTCACCTGCTAGAAGTCAACACTTACAGCAGTTGTTAACGCTGGGTATTGGCGCTGAATTGGCCATACGATTGGTAGAGCGTGCTGCCCCTGACATGCCGTTGGACGCAGCCTTGCGTCAGTCTTACGGTCTTTTAAAATCAACACTACCTGTTGCTACGGACAAGACACTAAGCGTTCCCGGTGTGACTATCATGTCGGGTGCTCCAGGTTCTGGAAAAACAACCGCACTTGTTAAACTTGCGACAGAGCATGTAAAAAAGGAAGGTAACCAGTCAATTGTGATTATCTGTGCTGATACTCGCCGCATTGGAGCCTTTGAAGAATTACAGGCTTATGGTCGCTTACTCGGTGTTCCAACTATCCATGCTCACGATACACAAGAGCTAGAAAGCCTAATTGATGCTTTCAAGCACAAACAACTGGTTCTTATTGATCATTCATTACCAGAAAATATCGATGCAGTAGAGCTACCTGATTGCCTGACTCGGGCCTGCGATGATGATTCGATCCGACATTTGTTTGCTCTACCTGCGACAACACAATCTTCAACGGTTGAGGACCTAATTACCAAACATTGCAAAAATCGCAATATTCGATGTGTTCTTACGCACCTTGATAGTAACGCGCGTCTTGGCGAATTGTTTAACGCCATCATTCGGCATCACTTGCCAATAGCTTATTGGTCTGATTCTGCCAGTGTGCAGAGACCACTGCAGCACGCAGATGCATCGGTGCTGGTTGCCACAGCCGTTGCAATGAGTCGAAGAATCGAACGAACTCCTGACGATGCTTGGTTGCAGAAACTCATTCAGCCATCAAATTCGTCATTCACTGGCACCAAGCTGTCAACGGACAGAGTCACACTGGAGGCATCATGAGCAACGGATTACTTTTGCTAAGCATCGGACTAACCGCAGTGGTTGGTTCTTTGTGTACGCTGTTGTACACGAAAATTAAAGTTCTCATTGATACAACCCAGGCACAGTCCAAAAAAATTGGGCATCTAGAAATTGTCCTGAAGAGTGTCATCGACATTCAGAAGTCCACTCAACTTAGTGTGAACGAGCTAGGAACAGAAATTCAGCTGCGTGAGGTCTACCAAACAGCCGATGATCGCCACCAAATAGCGATAAAAGATGCGAAGCAGGGTAAGAGTCATGCAGAATTAGTTAGGCAACATGGTTTGTCATCTGACGAAGCAGCACTCATTGTCGCGCTGCATGGTCATGGCGCTGCTGGTATGAATGGTCATGATGAGGTCTCTAAGTACTCTAAGACTCGTCGTGCTGAAGCCGCTTTAACTGAGCGCTAAAAAACAGTGGATATTGCAACTCTTCTCGGGCTTTTTGGTGGTTTAGGGGTAATCGTTGCCTCTATATTTCTGGGTGGTAGTGTTAGTACGTTCGTCAACGTGCCCAGTATTGTTGTCGTGGTTGGTGGAACCTTCATGGTGACACTATGCCAAATATCGCTTGCTCAATTCTTAGGTTCATTTAAAGTCACGTTACGTGCCTTTATGCATAAATCGGTAGGCCCTGAAAAACTGATTGAAGAAGCAATTGCCCTGGCTGATGTTGCGCGTAAAGAGGGAATACTCGCACTAGAAGGAAACGAAATACAAGACAAGTTTCTGGAAAATGGCATCAAACTATGTATTGATGGGCACTCCACCGAGATCGTACAAAAGATGCTATCCAAGGATATCAATCTAGAACTCGACAGGCAGGCCACTGGCGTGCTTATGTTTAAGTCAATCGCAGAGGCAGCTCCGGCGATGGGCATGATCGGGACGCTGATTGGTTTGGTACAGATGTTGGCGAATATGGATGATCCGAAATCAATCGGACCCGCTATGGCTGTCGCTTTGTTAACGACTCTATACGGTGCGGTTATTGCCAACGCTATTGCGCTGCCTATTGCTGCGAAACTCAAAGCTATTAGCGCTAATGAAAGACTTAACAAATTACTGATTTTAGAATCGGTAGCTGGTATTCAAGAGGGGATGAATCCTCGGGTGCTACAACAGCTACTGGTCGCTTATCTACCTGAAAGCAAGCGTGAGCTTGATGCGGGCAAGTAATCCGATAACGCATCGGAGCAAAATCTAATGAGTGATGAAGAACAAGATTGTCCAGAATGCGAAGAAGGGGCGCCCGCGTGGTTAGCTACCTTCGCGGATCTAATGTCTTTGTTAATGTGTTTTTTCGTGTTGCTACTGTCATTCTCAGAAATGGATCTGCAGAAGTACAAGCAGGTAGCTGGGTCTATGAACAACGCATTTGGTGTGCAGCGTCAGATAAAAGCTGACACCATCCCGCGTGGTACATCGATCATCAAACAGGAGTTCTCGCCTGGTAAGCCTGAACCTACTGTTATGAAAGTGATTCAGCAGGATACCGTTGAAGACTCCAATCCTGAAATCAGGGTCAATACGCCCATTTCAGAGGAGATGGAGGAATTAATATCGGCCGTTGAAGCTGCATACTCTGAAGAGATGATGGAGGAGATGATTGACGTAGTACTCTATGAAGATAATCTTATGATTAGGGTTAGAGAGGCTGATGCGTTTCCTTCAGGTTCTGCTGATATTCAAGACGAATTTGTTCCTGTGCTGGAAAAGCTAAAGGAAGTTCTGGATAAAAATAATGGAAGAGTTATTGTGGCGGGTCATACGGATAACATCCCAATTGCTACTGCTACCTATGAGTCGAACTGGGTTCTTTCAGCAGCCCGCGCCGCCAAAGTGGTTCACTATTTGTCAGAAGTAGTGGCTGTTGATGCAACACGACTAGAAATCCGAGCATTCGGGGACACCCAGCCTATCGCTGAAAATACGACCCCAGAAAATAGAGCGATGAACAGACGTATAGAAATTAATATTGCTGTAACAAGGGAGGGGGCTTAATGTCTACTGAAGTGAACAGACGAGATGCCTTCCGCCTTGATGACTCTATGCTTCTGAGTGTGAAAAAGTTGTCTGATTCTGAGCTTGAAAATCTGATTGAAAATTTTGATGCGGTAAGACTGCAACATTGTTTAAAATCACATTTCATGCTTCAACGTGAGAACAGAAAGACTAGTTTGCTATTCATCAGAAAACGTGACCCTGACGTTGCTCAATTCTTGAATAGTCTGGAAGACCAGTTGATGTTGGTAGCGTCTCGCTTATCGTCAACGACGGGTGATGAGCAGAGCATGATCCTGCATGATGTAAACATGTCGAGTTCAAGTATTCGATTTTCGACAACTTCTGATTACAAAGTGGGTGAGCAAGTACAATGTCTGATGACGCTTGCTACCAGTGATTTGCAAATTTTCACGTTAGCAACGGTAACTCGTTTTGAAGATGCCAGCGTTAGTGAGGGGCAGAACTCCGTGGCGTTACAATTTACCCACTTACATTCGGATGATAGTGAAGCTATCATCAGACATATGGCTAAGCTTCAGCAGATACAGCTACAACAGCGTAGAGCTGATTAACCATCTAAAGGTAGTGATGGGAGTTCCGTTAAACCGATGAATCGGGCATCGCGCCAGTATCCTGGAATGACTTCAGGGTACAGCGCAACTGCATTGCCCTTGTCATCTCTCTCTGCGATCCAGGTGTCCGGTAACCCTACAAAAGCATAAGCCGCAGATGGAATACCCGGCTTAGACTGAGCTAAGTGAGCTTCGCCGGTTATGGCATGTCTAAAAGCAGGTTGCATTCCCGCGAATATATCGTTGCTGAGTGTTCGTGAGTCAATAGAACTACGATTCTTAGTCTGCATTCCGATACCTTTTTCTTACCCGTAGGAGCGGGATTGAATTGCAGCGACGTTTTGATATCCTTTTTTAGCGTTTAGCTGAGCAGTAAAGTCTCGATTTTCATTAATCAGCAATTGTCGTGCATTATTCACTTTTTTGTTGATAGCGGTATCTAGCTGCAGAATTTTAGTACGCAATTCAATATACTCAGCAGTGTTTTTTACTGCTTCATTTTGACTGTTAGGGGTTCCCGCCTCTAGTAGTTCTCGTCGTTGGCTATCCAGACGATCAAGCTCTGGCCAGTTACCTTTCACAGCTTCGCTATGCATGTTCTGCATAACAGAAAATATGCCCTTCAGCTGTAAAACAGTAAATACTTTTTTCATGCCGCTTGAAGCTCGGGGGAAATAGATCTCCATGCTTCTGTAAGAGTGCCTATTAGGTTTGTGCAAGTGTCAAGACCATTGGCATCAAGGTTTTTTTCAGCATCTAAAAGTGTATTCACTATAAAGCTATACAGATCAAATAAATTTCTGGATAGTTCATTAGTCTCGTAGTCTTTGAGGCAACCTTGTAACTCTTGAACAATGGCTACTGTTTTGTCAATACTTGCGTGTAGCAGTGCTCTGTCACTATTTTCTAAGTGCTGGCGCGCTATTGCAATATTACTAGTAGCGCCTTCGTATAGCATTTCAATTAAACGATGAGGTGATGCACCTTCAACTAGTGTCGCGCGTTTAACTGATTGGTATGCTTGTAGTGTCATTGTCAGCTTTCAAGTTTATAGGCTATTGGTAAGAAACGAACTGGTCGACTGTAGGTTAGTTACAACTAAATCCATTGCGGTGAATTGCGCTCTAAGTCTGACGCTTGCCTTGTCTAAACGATATTCTAAACGGTCGATCTGATCATCTATATTGGATTGGCGGGTATCTACGCCGTCTTCACGAACATCAAGAATTCCGCCTGACTGCGTATATTCATCGGCCAAATCTGTAAATTTTGTAGATAATCCGTTGTCAGCTGTGAAAAAACCGACATAACGATCTACACCTTCCTCTAATGCCTCGGTGTATTTAGTTTCATCGATGCTCAGTTCGCCGTAACGATCAAACGTGAAACCTAAATCAAAGGCGGTTGCACTATCTCCGTTGTCTAGCTCAAAGCTATCGAAAAATAAGTTTCGCATGCGCGAGTCTATGCCTTTTGGAAGCTGGTCTCCTGAAAGGGTGGAGCTTCCCACGCTTGAAAGCGTATCGGACATCGAGTTGTACTTCGTAACAAATTCATCAAGTGAGGTACGTAGAGATTCAGTGTCACGTTCTGTTGTGACATTCGCGGTACCAACAGATTTTAAATTGAGTGTTACACCATCAATGGCATCACTTACAGAATTCGAGGAGCTAGTTACGGCGAAGCCGTGAATAATCAACCGAGCATCTTCAGCGGGCGTAATGTCGGTGAATTCAGTGGGAGTTCCGAGTCCGAGCACACTAGGACTAGTCACCGAAATCTCATTGTCGATGCCGGATTCACTGGCGGTAAGCACCAGTCTGCTGCCACCATCGACGTTGATGATACTCGCAGACATGGAGGTGTTGCCGATTGAATCGTTTATTGCATCGCGAAGGCCGTCTAGAGTAGCGTTGCCTGCACCGACCTCAACATCAAAGCTATTCTCACCAGAGGTGAAACTAAATGTACCTTGTTCAATTGCAGCATCGGAAGACTCGTATGCCGGACTGGACATACGATGATTGGTTGCGAGAGATAATACTTCTATATCGAGGTTTTCAGAAATGTCACCGCCGGAGGAGACAGCTGTGAAAACATCTTCATCGCTACTACTAGCTATGAATCCACCTAAATCTGATGAGCTGCTCAGCGATTCTGCTGCTGAACTAAAGCTGCTAAGTGCGCTCTTTACAGAGCCATAGGCACTAAGCTCGACATCTAATTCGGCACGCTTTTGATTGAGTACGGTTACTGGCTGTCGATTAATTTCATTGAGCTGCGAGAGTATACTCTCGATATCGATGCCAGATCCTGCCCCTGCTGCTGTTATCATTAGGCTCTCCTTTTTAATATCTTGAGTGCCTGAGGGATGAATATCCCCCAGGCGTCAAGACTACTACTGAGTACTTATCCCAGTAGCTGCAGTACACTTTGCGGCGCTGAGTTGGCTTGTGAGACCATCGCATTACCCGCTTGCTGTAGTATTTGTGAACGTGTCATATTGGCTGTTTCAACCGCGAAATCAGCATCCATGATTCGACCACGTGCCGCAGATTGGTTTTCAATACCAACTGCAAGGTTATTGATCGCACTTTCAAATCTACTTTGAACAGCACCGAAGTCCGCACGGGCTGTTGTTACAGTTCCGATCATTTCATCTATCGCTGTAATCGCAGCTTGCGTTGCGCTTACACTTGCGATATCTGCTGCACTACCAGCCGAAGTTTCTAACGCTGCAATTTCTTTAAGGTTAATGGTTAGCGTATTTTCACCACCAGAGGTGACGTTCGCGCCTACCTGAAACACAACAGACGAACCAGACCCTGATGCTGTATTGAGAACTGCCTGGCCGTTGAACATAGTTGTTTCAGAGATTCGTGCTATCTCACTATTTAGAGCCTGGAATTCTGCATCGAGGTTTGCTCGATCATCATCAGAGTTCGTTCCGTTTGCTGACTGTACAGCCAGTTCACGCATACGTTGGAGCATGCTGTTGACTTCTTCCAAGCCACCTTCAGCTGTTTGAGCTAGCGAGATACCATCGTTGGCGTTACGCATGGCAACGTTCATACCCCGTACTTGGGTGTTCATTCGTTCGGCAATAGCAAGTCCAGCCGCGTCATCTTTTGCGCTGTTGACTCGGAGTCCAGAGCTCAAACGTTGCATGGATGTAGCCATAGTTGACTGAGAGCTGTTCAGGTTTCTCTGAGCAGTCAACGACATTACGTTCGTGTTAATTGTCTGTGCCATATCTTCCTATTTTCCCAATGTGGTGTGGTAGTCCTTGTTATTATTGAATGACGCACCTTATCCAAAAGTATCCACTTTCGTGAATATTGCGATCATGTAGTGGGTATCGGTCGATTGGATTGGGTCTACAGTGGGATGTTAAAAAAATGTGTCCAAATTTACATACTTAGTCTTTAGTTGTGGGCTGCTATGCGTTTTACATAAAATTAAATAAAGACAATCCTTCCATACGAGTAAATGCTTTTTGCATTATCTCCAATGTACTGGCTTGGGTCTGCAAGTTTGTGACTGCCTCAGCTATATCAATGTCCTCAACATCGGTGAGAATGCGCTCTAGTTGAAGTTTGACGTTGCTGTTCTGGTCACGACTACTATCAATACTGTTGAGTCTTGCACCTACTCGAGACCTTACCGTGTTGATGTGATCCAGGCCCGTATCAAGATTGGTTAGCGTATCGTTCACGGACTGAGTTATGCGAGCCTTCTCTGCAGCTGTTGTTGCTGGTTGGTCCAGTGCCGATACAAAGCGCGAAATAGTACTGAATATGTCCTGATTTTGACTCGGGCTTATTGAGAAGTTATCACCGGCGGCGGGGCTTCCTGTGACATACGTTCTTACACCATTGAACTCAATGGGCTGTGTCGGATCAAGCGTGTTTCCAACACTTTCGGTTGTACCCGTCGTGTCGTTATAGATGTCGTAGGTTGTAGGATCCGTAAACTCTATCCTATAACTCTCTCCATTATAGAGAGCGGGGTCTGCCACGGCGCCTTGAGATATGATTCCTGATCCGGTATTGGCTGGATTGGGTGACGTCGAAAAAGATCCGTTGCCGTTTCGGATTCGCATAAAAACATCAATACCAGAATCGCCTGTTTTTACCTTTCGACCCAAACCAACTGTCAAATCATTTGAATCATCATTACCGTTGTATACGACAGGGTCACCCTTAGCGAAGGGACCGCTTTGAGTGTTGCTTCCACCAAATAGGAAATTTCCAAAACTGTCCCTAGAATTAGCCAGTGTATACAGTTCGTCTAGGTGTAGTTTTACTTCAGAGTTTATGGCCTCTCTAGTGACATCACTGGCGATACCACTATTTGCAGATAAAGCTAATTCTCGTATGCGATTGATATTATTTAAAACGCCATCCAGCGCTCCTTCCTCTAAAGAAAGTTGAGCCTCCGCAGCTGAGGAATTTCTATCAAACTGAGTTAGCTGAGTGGTTGCATCCGCTATATTTAATATACGGGCTGCATAAGCCGGCTCATCCGATGGCCGATTGACTCTTTTACCCGTCGAAATTTGTTCTTGTACTTGGGCAAGATCATGCTGCTTACTAACAATGTCAGAAGCAATCTGGGAAACAATAAAATTTGAGGGTATGCGCGAGCTAATCATCTAATTGCCCCCAGAATTGATTGGAATAGGGTGTCTGCTGTTGAGATAATCTGAGCAGAAGCCTGATACGCTTGCTGATAGCGGGTTAAGTCAATAGCTTCTTCATCAAGACTGACACCTTGTGTTGATTGCTGTCGATTTATGGCGTTGGTTTTAAGTGTTGCAAGAGCATCGGTCCTAACTTCAGCTGTGTTTGTGCGGGTGCCAACGCCTGAGACCATGGCACCGTAAGCATCATTAAAATTATGCGTACCATCAACGATGTTTGATGCCTGAAGTTCAGCTAGCGCAAGACCGTTTACGTTGTTACCTTGCCCCGTCGCGTTGTTTTCAATGCGGTGAGTATCACCTGTGCGAGCAGCACCAGAAATAGAAACCTCCCAACCATTCAGAGCGATAGTGTCTCCCTCGGAATAGGTCAGGCTAGACGCAAGCGTTGCACCCGAATTCACATCGACTATGTTGTAGCTTGTATCTGAATTGAAAATAATATCTATTGGATCTTTAAGTGATGCGGAAAGTGGATCAGCAACTTCTGGATCACTTATCCTTGAATCGCCCAAATTACTAATATTTGATGATGTTGATAGCTGACCTGCGAGCGCTAGTTTAGCAGGGTCTGTAATTAGTGATGTTATTGAACCCGCAGCGCGATTCGTTGCTGAAACGATAAAGGTATCACCAGCGTTTGGGGTGCCTGTGATTGATAAGTTCATACCATCTAAATTTAAAGGTATTGGTCCGGTTGTTTGCTCACCGTCAGATGTTCGTGTTGCAGTAAAATTTGCACCGTCAAATCGAAGCAGATAGTCGGATGCTTCCAGCACGTTTACGTCGTCAATGGTTGCTGAGATGGTACCAGTTCCCGAATTACCACTGCTGGAGAATACCTGGGGTTCTGATGTACTAAACATGTCGAGACCAGTGTCTCCGTTAGTGTCCACGCCTTTAGCATGCTGCTGATTTAACGTGTCAGCCATAACGAGAGAGAGTCTGCCCAGCTGTTGCATAGCTGGGTATAGAGTGTTGGACGTGAAGTCGGTCAACCCTCCAATTTCTCCACCTTGTATATGGGCGTCCATATTGACATAAGTATTACCGTTACCCAACAGAATTTGTAAACGGTCTGGGTAGGTATCATCAGGTTCAGTCGTTATGGTTTGAGCTTTACCGTCAATCACCAAAGGCATACCCTTACCGATGAATACATTCATTGCGCCGTTTTCTTGTACTACGGTATTGACGCTAATATGCTCGGATATATCAGATATTAATTTATCGCGCTTATCTAGTAAGCCGGCAGATGTACTTTGCTCTCTGGTTCCACTTGCGCTGACGATCTGTACGTTAATTTCTGCAAGGGTAGTCGCGTACTCGGACACGCTACTTACTGATGCTTGCATTCTAGCGTTTGTTTCGACTTGAGCGTCATCGAATTGAGCCTGCAGAGATTGAAACCGCTGAGCGAGTTGCTCTGATTTATCTATTAAAATGCCTCTAGATGCAATTGCCGTTGGATCTGCGTTTGCGTCTTGCATCGCATTGAAGAAATCACTGATGGCAGGGGAGACGCTAATGCCATCAGCGGCAACTAAATTATCCAAACGGCTAGCCATTTGGAAGTGCGCTTCTTGTTCTGAGTGCTCGCTAGTAGCTGAATTTACCCTTGTGGTTGCGAACTCATCGTGGATTCTTTGAATGCGCTCAATACCCACACCTGCGCCTTGATAATCGTAGTCTCGATTACCGACGTTAAGTGCTTCAAAGGTGACTCTTTGTCTAGAGTACCCTTCAGTATTAACATTAGCGATGTTGTGAGAGGTAGTTGCGAGTGCACTTTGGAATGCAAAAAGTGCAGATTTACCTGTGCTGAATATTCCTGTCATAATTGTGCCGACTGCTGATTGATTTGATGCAGTATGCTTATGGCCTTCTTAGCGTATTGCGGATCCGTCGCATAGCCTGCTTTTTGTAACTCAGTTAGAAAACGTTCTGGATCTCCTGCATGTTCAATTGCCTTAGAGTAGCGTGGGTTATCAATGATAAAATCTGCGAAACCTTCTATGCTATCGGCGGCGGTGTCATACGCTTTGAATCGAGCCTGTACCTTTTGTGCACCGCCATCGATGAACTCTGTGGTCAAGTTCTCAGAAAATTGAGTATCTGTGGACGAAGCTTTAATTCCAAAGTAGTTATTTGTGGATTGCCCCTCGGTGTCTTTCAACATGTTTCGACCCCAGCCAGTTTCCAGCGCAGCTATAGCTAAAATTGTATTGGGACTTGTACCTAGTCTGTCTGCACTGCGCTGTGCGTGGGGCTGTAATGGCTCAGTGAACTCTTCTTTGAAGGTTCGTTTCTCAGCAGGCTGAGCATTAGCCCAAATACCTGCTGCCATCCTTAATTGGATAATGTTAGTTACTGGTGTCTCTGGCTGAGCTTCTGTGATCGTTAGTTTCTCGCCGTCGTTCACTGCCAATGCCCGTAGTCTGTTCCTGTCCACACTAGCGGATGTGATTTGCTCACGTTGAGACCTGCCACCGTCGAGTTGTTCAAGTAGTTGTTTTGCTACACCTAGGCCTCCACTTTCAACCATCGTATCAGCTAGGTTTTTATCAAGCATGTCGTCGTACATGGCTCGCTGATTTGTGGTGTTCTCGGCCATTGTCGTTTTGCGCATGCTTTTTAGCATGCTATGAATCAAAAGAGCTTCGAATTTATTAGCGGTTTCGACAGCTTTTTCACGTGCTGCAATTTTCTCAGCTTCACTTTCGCCACCTCTATTCTCGACTGCAGACTTTTGCAGCGCTTTCATAGCTTTTAGAGAGTCACCATTGTTAGATGCGCCATTGATTTGTATCAGGGCGGATATCTCTGGTGAAGCAACTGGAGAGAAGCCGGCCATTAGATGATTATAAGCTGGGCGCGCAATGCACCGGCTTGTTTCAACGCTTCTAGTATTGCAACTAGATCGCCTGGTGCAGCTCCAACCCCGTTTATTGCCTGAACAATTTCTGACAAAGTTGTGCCACGTTCTAGCTCAAACATACGATTGTTTTCTTCTTCGACAGCAATTTGAGTATTAGGCTCTGCTACCGTTTCGCCATTGGCAAATGGGTTCGGCTGATTGATTCGTGTGTTCTCTTTTATAGTGACTGTTAAGCTGCCGTGAGTCACGGCTGCCGGTCCAACAGTGACGTGGTTGCCGATGACAATGGTGCCAGTGCGAGAATTTACGATGATCTTGCCAGCGCCTTCACCAGGCCTAACATCGATTTCTTCCAGGTAGCCTATAAACGCTACGCGCTTTGATGGTTCCGTTGGAGCTTGAACAGAGATAGATACAGCATCAATAGCTTGTGCATCCTCGGAGCCTAGTGCCAAGTTGATAGCGTCAACCACTCGTCTAGCTGTGGTGAAGTCAGGTTCGTGCAAATTGAATACAACGCTATCACCGTTTGCAAATGGGTTAGGAACTGCTCGTTCGACAGAAGCGCCGTTTGGGATTCGACCTACACTAGGAATATTTATGGCTAACGATGAACCGTCTGCGCCGGATACACCTAAACCACCGACCGCTAAATTACCTTGAGCAATGGCATACACTTGGCCGTCAGCTCCCCGAAGTGGAGACATGAGTAGGGTGCCGCCACGTAAGGATTTTGAATTTCCAAGTGAGGAGGCAGTAACATCAATTTTCTGACCAGGCTTTGCAAACGGCGGCAACACGGCATGTATAGATACCGCAGCAACGTTTTTGGGCGACAGCTTGACCGAAGGTGGAACGGTGACACCATACTGAACCAGCATGCTACGTAAGCTTTGTTCTGTAAATGTTACGCTGGATGTTTGATCCCCAGTGCCATCAAGTCCGACGACTAAACCGTAGCCTAGTAATGGGTTATCTCGAACTCCCTCTATACCGGCCAGATCTTTTATACGCTCGGCGTAAACTGTATTAGCCATAATGCTTAGACCAAAGACCACGATAGCCAGCACGCGCTTAGAAACGTTCATACCTATTGAAAGAGTATTCATAATTATCCCGACTAGAAAGGCCAAAGTCGGCTGGTGAATACTCGAGTTAACCAACCCGCTCTGTTGCTATCTGCTAGCAGGCCTGTTCCACCATAAGTGATACTGGCGTCAGCGATTTGGTTAGATAAGATAGTGTTTTCAGGCGTGATGTCAACAGCCCTAACTAGGCCTGACACGCGTACCACTTCGCTGCCCTGATTTAAAGTCAGGTTTTTCTGACCTTTAATCCATAAGTTACCATTGGACATAACGCGATCAACAACGACAGCAACACTACCGTTGAGTCGATTGCTTTGGCTACTGTCTGCTGTACCCGCGAAATCGGTGCTGGCGGTTATTTCGTTGGCTAGTAAATCACGGCCTTTACCGGTAAGCGCACCGCCAAATAGGGTAGGGCTTGGTATACCGATTGAAGTTCCTCGGTTAGCATTGGTAGTAGCTGACTTTGTGGCATCAGTACGTTCGTCAAGAATCACATTGATGACATCGCCGACTCGACGAGCACGAATATCTTCAAAGAAAAAACGATTGTTTGTGACTTTGTAAATTGACCCATTATCACTATCGTCTTTAATAATGATATTAGGTTCAGCTGGGGAGAAATCCAGCTCCTCCTTAGGTGCGCTGGAACACGCAGCCACACTAAGGAGCAGTGGACAAATAATCAACAAGGTGCGCATTGCCATCACCTATAAGTTGTTATTGATGTATTGAAGCATTCCGTCAGTCGTAGATATAGCCTTAGAACTGATCTCGTAAGCACGCTGAGTTTCGATCATGCTAACCAGCTCCTCAACGATATTGACGTTTGAGGTTTCAACTGAGCCTTGAATTAGCGAGCCCAATCCACCGATTCCGGCTGTGCCTTGTATCGGTGACCCGCTTGATGCAGTTTCTTGGTATAAGTTACCACCCTTTGCTTGAAGTCCAGAAGGGTTAATGAAATCGCTGAGACTGATAACGCCAATTACAGACGGAGCTGCATTGCCAGGTTCCACGACACTAACGGTGCCATCTTGCCCAATGGTTACTGAACTGGCATTTTGTGGAATTGTAATTCCTGGCTGAAGTGGGTAACCAGTCGCGGTTACCATTTGCCCTGTATTGTCTATTTGAAATGAGCCGTCGCGGGAATAAGCAACGTTACCGTCGGGCGTCAGAACTTCGAAGAAGCCTCGACCTTGAATTGCAAGATCTAACGGGTCATCAGTTTGTGATAGGTTACCTTGTGAGTGGAGCTTCTCGGTGGACACCACTCTAACGCCTGTACCGGTACTCAAACCGGAAGGGAGTTGCGTGTTTTGCGAAGATTGTGCTCCTGGCTGTCTCACTGTTTGGTACAGAAGATCTTGGAAGACAGCTCGATCTCGTTTAAACCCGGTCGTGTTGGTGTTCGCCAAGTTGTTCGAAATGACTTGCATGCGCGTTTGTTGCGCGTCTAGTCCTGTTTTGGCAGTCCAGAGTGCTCCGTTCATTTACACATTGTGTCCGTGTTATCGATCGTTTCAGGGTAATGGGGAGTCAATTCCCCACTGGTGTGGCCCTGTAATTAGGTTGATTAGTTAAGCTTGAGTAATTGTGCTGCTGCGACATCGTTGTCTTCGGCGGCTTTCATCATTTTCACTTGTGCTTCAAACTGACGTGATAGTTCAATCATATTGACTAAGGCGGCAACTGAATTTACGTTACTGGTTTCGAGTGACTCCGTTGCCAAAGACACACCTGCATCTGCAGGTTCGTCACCGGCAGCAGTTGTAAACAAGCCGTTCGGTGATCGTTCAACTGTTGCACGCTCAGGGTTAACTAATTTGATACGGTCAATTACTGCAAGTTCTCCACCAGCTTGACCTAAAGGTTGGATAGTTATAGTGCCATCGTTACCTATTAGTACGTCACTGTAAGGAGAGAGGGTAATTGGTCCTCCTTCACCTAACACAGGGTGACCTGCGGAAGTTACTAGAAGGCCTTGAGCCGTCACGCGCAAACTACCGTCGCGTGTATAGCCTTCGGAGCCATCTTCGTTTTGCACCGCTATATATCCGTCGCCATTGACGGCGATGTCTAAGGGTACGCCGGTACTGATCAATTGCCCGGGCGTATGATCAATACCGGCGCGGTGATCTTCACCGTAAACCCGGCCAGGATGGCCGGGTCCATATACTGGCATCGCTTTGAAGCTATCAATATCAGCTTTAAAACCGTTCGTATTGATATTAGCCAGGTTATGGTTATTGGTTCCTTGTTTAATCATGACCTGTCGAGCTGCTGACATGGCCACGAACATCATCTTATCCATAAGGGTTTACCAGATTATCTTCTAATGTTAATCACTGTCTGAGTGATGGTGTCACTTGTGCTTATCACTTGCGCATTGGCTTGGAAGTTCCTTTGCGCACCAATCATTGCTACCAATTGTTTTGTAAGATCGACATTAGAACCCTCCAGGGCTCCTGCTTGTAAGGAGCCTAGGCTCGCAGAACCTGGGGCGCCAGTTGCAGGGTCACCTGATTGAAAGGTTTCTGACCAAGTGGTTGCACCGGATTGTTTTAGGCCACCTTGGTTAGCAAAGCTGGTTAACGTGACTTGTCCCATTATCTTGGACTGTCCGTTTGAGAACCGTCCAAAGAGCACGCCTTCAGAGTCAACATCGAAGTTATCAAGTCGACCAGCGGCATATCCATTTTGATCGATTCTATTTACACCGAACGCATTATCAAATTGCGAGACGTTTGTTAAATCGAACACTACACTCATGGCCGTAGCCCCTGAAGTAGGGTTGAATACATTACTGGTAAATGTTGCATCAGTATTGCCATTCACATCGAGTGGTACACCATCGGTATTAAAGGTAATTTCATCACCACCAGCCTGGTTTATTTCCACACCATCAATTGCCGTGAAGGCCGTCCAGGAATTAGGAGCGTCCTTTCGAAAAAATATGTTAGCAGTTTGTGAAACACCCAAGGAGTCGTACAAGGCCACCGACGTAGAGAAATTGTAGGTGGCAGAATCATTCATATCGAATGGCGGTAAGACTTCGGCATTAATGTCTAAATTCATTGATAATTCGACAGTTTCAGTGGTCTTAGGTGCCAAGTCTGAATAGTCAATTTTAATCCCTGTTTGAATAGGTACAATCTCGTCTTGATCGTTAACTCCATATCCGGTCAAATTTAAGCCGTTTGAGTTAACTAGATTACCTTCGCGGTCTAGTCCAAAATTTCCGGCACGGGTGTAGACGGCGTTGCCACCGTCGTCTAGTTTGAACATGCCTTGTCCTTCGACGGCCAAGTCAAGGTTTCGTGTAGTGAACTCTAAATCGCCTTGTTCGAATTCTTGGCGAATGTTTGCAATTCGAACACCTTGGCCGGTGGAAGGGTTCGCTGCTCCAAAGGCGCTGGTCGCGTATACATCAGCAAATTCGACCGATGATCGTTTGAAACCAGTGGTTGCATTGTTAGCAATGTTGTTTGAGATGGATTCAAGTTCAACAGATGCCGCGTTAATACCTGTTAATGCAATTTCAAATGTCATTATTATTAGCCCTAATTTACTATTGTTCGCTGGAGCTGGAGTTTGTACCAACCGCTTGTCTGATTTGTCGGATGTCATTAATAGACAATGATTCACCCTGACGTGTATTCAAAATTGTGTTTGTACCGTTCCCGAACTCCACCGAATCAATAACTCTAGACGTGAGAACCGTTGCGGATGCAAATTCATCTCCTTGTTGTGATGTGATTGAAGCCGTGTAGTTACCTGGTGGTGCGCGATCACCGTTTTTGTCTGTTCCATTCCATGTGAAACCGTGACGACCTGCGGCATACTCGCCCATTGAAATTTGTTGGACTACATTGCCTGCACTGTTCAAGATATCCATGTTGACTTCCCCAGAAGAGTTCGCCAGCTCAAATGATCCACCGGTCGTTCCATCCTCGAGTAGTGACATTGAATTGCTTTCAATTAAGACTTCTTGACCGACTAACTGTGTGCTTTGTAAGGTTTGCCCAGAGGCGAAAGTAGAGGTCATAGCGTCTAGCGAGGTTTGCATGTCCTCGATTCCAGTAACCGTACTAAACTGTGCCATTTGACCCAAAAACTCGCCGTTTTCCATAGGCTTCATTGGATCTTGGTTTTTGAGTTGAGCCATCATTAATGAGAGAAACTCATCTTGGCCTAGGTCTTTATTAAAATTATTTTCAGTAGCCGTCTCTAACGTATATTGGTCTGCTATCGCTGCGGGTGCTATGGTCGTCATGGTTTATTGTCCCATTTTCAGTGTTTGGAGCATGAGCTGGCGTACGGTACCAAGCATGTCCACATTGCTCTGGTAGCTTCTTGTGGCAGACATCATATTTGCCATCTCCTCAACACTATCCACATTGGATCCGAAGATATATCCTTCTTCATTTGCTAGAGGGTGGCCAGGTTCATAGCGCATCTCAGGTTCACGGCTCGACTCAACCACTCCTCTCGATTCAACACCACCGATTTCATTTTGGAGAACCGCAGCGAATACTGGATGCCTTGCTCGGTAGGCTTCCTCTGCACTCCCGGTGACCGTGTTTACATTAGCAAGGTTACTTGCTGTGGTATTCAAACGTAAATTCTGAGCTTTCATTGCACTACCGGCAATATCAAAGATACTCATGCTCATGATTATTCGCTCCTCAACGTACGCATCAGCCCACTCACTCTTGAATTAATAAACTCAAGACTGGCCTGATAGCGGATCGTATTCTCTGCGAACCGTGCTTGTTCAAGATCTTTATCTACAGTATTTCCATCCAGAGATGCTTCTTGTGGTGTTCTGTACATGATGGGGGCGTTTGCGCCAGCGGTAGATCGAGTCTTTATATGGCGAGAGTTGGTCGTGTTTAGACTTCCTGTCAGTTCTAATTGTGACTTACCGGAAGCACCAGGAGCTTTTGTCTCTTGTAATACTTCAGCGAAAACTAAGTCACGAGCCTTGTAGTTTGGCGTATCAGCATTTGCGATGTTACTTGCCAAAATATTTGTGCGTTGTGATCTAAGCTTTAGAGCGTCGGCGTGCACCGATAGATAGTTATCAATCATGTTGGTCGTAATCCTTTTTTTCGTTAACTATGGGTACTCTCTCGGCATCGGAGATAGAATAATTAGTGATTTCAATGCCGTTACAGTTACACAATGAGTTAAATGTCAGTTACTGGATAGGAACGTTGATGTACTGTGGGTTCCATCGTGGTACTGGTTCATCTTGATATAGTGAAAGTGTGAGTAATAGTAAATGTGATGGTGTGGTATCCGTTCTGTAGAAATTAACAGAACCAAAGTATGGAATTCTTGCGCTTGTATCCGTCGTAATTTTTTCAAAATTTGTTTCAAAGCCAAGGGATAAAGTTCGCCCTTCGAAAGCTGTGCCATCTGAACCTACGGCGCTTGAGCCTTCGTCAACCGCGAAAGTTAATGCAGCCGCTGTCTCAACTGTAAAATTTACGCTGACCCTACCGTTTGTAGATACGCCGCCAACTGAGGTCAGAGTAATAGCTACATCACTGTCTGGTGTGGTCCAAATACAAGGTAGTGTGTATTGACAATCTGCCCGAGACTCCGTAATTGGTCCTACAGGAATGCCGGTAAAGGTAGGGATTCGAATTACGCCTCCATCCACAATTGAAATTGACCATTGAGACAATGAGTTGCCGTTTGTAGACCTATCAAAGTTCACTTCTCCGGTGAGTTGATCTCCTGCGAGAATGCCTTGGGGTGTGCCACCATTTCCAAAACCTAACGATTGATCCTCAATGCGAAAGGATGAACCTAAGTTATCTATTGCTTCTTCAACGCTTGAAACAGCCAGGGTTGAATCGTGAGTAGTGGTAATGAAGTAACTCACAGACAATCGTGATCGCGTAGCTGTGTTATCAGCGCTAGTCACAGTTAAGGAGAATTGAGTGTCAGTACTAACCCAGCGGCAAGGCAATGTGTTATCACAATCTACCGTGATCCCTGGTGATCCAATAGTGGTTTGGTTTGTTGGATCTTGTAGCAACGTATTGCTTGTTGTTGTTGGGGGTGAACTGGTTGTTGTTGTCGTTGTCGTTCCACTTACAGTAGAGCTACCTGTTGTAGTGGTGTCCACGAGAACCATATTAGACCCTGCACCAACTGTACCTTCAGTGGTAGTTCCTGAAGATTCAGTGCCCGTTGTTGTTGTGCCGGGGGTTACTTCTCTAATGATTGTCTCGGTACAAGCGCTTAGGAAAAAGCACCCTGCGAGAACAACCAATCCTTTAATGCGTGATTTATACACGTGGCTTTCCTTGATGAAATATAACTAGTTGTCGTCTTTTTCGTTAAAAGATGAAGTAGCTTGCATGGACGTTACGGTTAACTGGGCGACTAATGCCTAAAGTCATTACTAATGGTGTGAAGCTTGCGCTATGACTGGGTATGAATAAGCTCAAAATATATTGCTATATTGTCGGTTTTTGCTTATCGCAGGGAATACCGGCCGTATCAAAAGCGAATGATCCCAGTGTTCATCCACTGGCAGACATTGAATCTTCTGTGTTGGGATTCATTACAGCCGAACAGTACGACGCCAATGGCCTCCATGTAGAGGTCAACTCGTTGGATGACCGTTTGCGGTTGAAACAATGTGGTGAGGAACTAGAGACCTATTGGTCGCCTGGAAGCCGCAAACTTGGTCGTGTCACGGTACAGGTTGTATGTGCCGCTCCACATCCTTGGAGAATTCACGTTCAATCCACCGTTACCTTAGAAGGCAGCCTTTGGGTGCTGGCCAAGGGCATCAGAAGAGGCCAGGTCTTGGATCGTTCTTTAGTAGACGAAGAGACTGTGATCGTCGGAGGTAACAATGCATCCCATCGAAACGTTGTCGATCCTGTCATTAACCTAGAGCATTGGCTGGGTTTTCAATTTTCCCAAAATGCTAAATCGGGTGCCGTGCTAACGGAACGAATGCTAGCACCAGCAACGATCATTAATAAGGGCGAAGCCGTTTTGATCACCTATGAGAGTTCGGGTCTGCAGCTTCAAACTAAAGGCATAGCCCTTTCTGATGGAGCCAAGGGAAGGTATGTGCGAGTAAAGAATGCTGCATCTGGAAACACCATAGATGCCGTCGTCGTTGGACGTGGTCTTGTTTCGTTGTTGCAGTAATCAAAACTCCTTATAGAGAAGTCATTATGAATACAGAAAATACTGAGCAGCAACTCATTGCTGACATTGATACGCTTGCAAAGGAATTACTCGCTCTCTTGACGGCTGAGTCTGATGCTATGAAAGAGCGAAATATAGAAACCTTAACACGCATAAGTAGTGAAAAAAATACGCTACTAAGTAGACTACAAGGTTGCGATGAATTTTTGAGTCAGTTGTTCGCAAGAACACCTGAGACTGCAGTAATAGCAGATTTAAAGGCTACGTTGCAACAGTGCCACTCACTGAATAGTGACAATCGGACGGTGGCACTGGTCGAGTTAAAGCACACCAACAATAGCATTGAACTCTTGCGTTCCTTGTTAAATCTTGATGATGTTCCGTTGTATGGAGCCTACGGAAAAATAACGGTTAGCCGGGAAAAGAGAAATCTCGGAGTCGTTTGATTTACACAACCGCGTAGGTCGGCAAGAAATATTCAAAATTGTTATCCGCCGCCCATGTAACACGCAACGGAATGTGCCGTAATTCACTTTTATTGAATACCGGCCGTTAAATGTCGCAGAACCCCCAAAAAGATTAATCCCCATATGGACCAAGAAAATAAGCAACTCATTGAGTTTAGTGCTACTGAAAAGCAGGAGATTGGAGTTCAGCCTGGCGGCGAACTAGCAATCACTGGCATCGATTTCGAGAAAGTCTCTGTTGATATCGTAGACACTGACGTTGTCCTCGGTGACCCTTCTACGGGTGGGCAAATCATACTTATAGGTTTGGCCATATTCCTGTTTGATGAAGAACAGGTGCCACTCGTCTCTTTCAACGGTGAATATGTTGCGCCAAATTTACTTCTCTCTAAAGTGGGTGAGATAGGTAATTTGACGCAGCAAGAATTTGTTGCGGTCTCGAGCCTGCTCGAGGAAGATCTAAAAGATTCCGAAGAGGAGTCGGAAGAATCTGAGATGGAATTTGAAGCCGCGGCTGAAATTCTAGCGATGATTACGGAAGCTGTTGAAGCCATGGCTCAGGCACAGGAGGCCGTAGCTGAGAAAATAGAAGTCTCAAAGGATGAGGGTAAATTTGAGCGAAAATACATTGATGATGAAGGCGATAAATTCAGCGTGGCTCCTAAGCAGCCGCCGCCAGAGTCTCCTTCACTAGCTGCGGCAGCAGAGGCACCGCCTGTACCGCAAGCAGAAGCATTGTTCGACATGGCTCTGTTGCAGCCAAGTAAAGTCGAATCCGTCGTTTCTGAAGGTGACGTTGATACTAGAACTATCCATGGGGGTGGTGGTTCTGAAGAGTCAGTGTTCAATCCAGCAAACGAAGCACAATTCTCTACAGAGGTTCTGAATTACGGCACGGCGACAGATGACTTAGTCATCGTTACCGATAATCCCACGTATTTTGGTGCCAATTTGATGACGCGTGTTATTGAGTTAGCGCCGACGTTCCCAGCTGGGTTCAACGTAACTGATGTGACTTTGCAGGGTTTCCCAGACGGTTTTAGCATTGAAGGTGCTACAAAAGTTGGGGATACTTTCACGCTCGACGATGTTGCCCTCAATGAACTCAACACCATAAGACTCCATTTAACTTACACAGTACCTTCAGACGAGTCATTTTCGGTAGATTTCAAAGTCACTGCTGAATTTGATCCAACGGAATTGGATGAAGATGGCGTCTTGTTAGTAACACCACCTGAGCTGACCATAGACTCTGAGGACACGCGTGAATTTGAGATGCGCGATGTCACGGCTGCCGATGAATTAAATTATATCAATGCGGACGGCGAAGAGGTCTGGGTACTAGCAAATGATCCTAACCCCAATCGGGTTTTCTCGGGTTCCGGAAACGATCAAATTACGGGTTCCAATGCTATTGATTTCATCCAAGGTGGCGACGGTGTCGATGTCATCGATGGTGGCGAAGGCGATGATGAACTCAATGGTGAGGGCGGCGACGACATTCTTATTCACGGTATTGGTAACGACCGTTTAACTGGAGGTACCGGTTCAGATACTGCTGACTACTCAGCCGTTCTAGAAGACGTATTCGCTGACTTGTCTACTGTGGTCGATGGATATGCCAATGTCATAGTTGGGGATGAAGCTAATGGAGAAATTGACGAATTAACTACTGTTGAGAATATCACCACAGGTTCCGGTGCGGATACTCTAATTGGCGATGCCGAAGATAATCATTTTATCGCTGGAGGTGGGGCTGACAGACTAGTGGGTGGCGGCGGTAATGACACTCTGGACGGCGGTGCTGACCGGGATATTGCCGACTACAGTTCTAGTACGTCTCCAATCGTTACGAACTTAACACTCGATCAAAACAACGTCACCATAGACGAATCGAATATCGACACGCTCATCAACATAGAGCATGTCATTGGTAGTGATTTCGATGACGTATTGGAAGGAGGTGCGGCAGACGATACGTTTGAAGCTGGAGCTGGCGATGATGTGCTCATTGGCGGTGAAGGTAGCAACACGCTCGACGGCGGAGAGGGCGATGGCGATATCGTTGACTTTAGCGGTAGCAGTAGTGGTGTTACCGTCGATTTTGGTGGTGGAACTGATAGCGAAGGGTATGTTATTGCAACCCATGGCAGTGATGCAGATCGCTTAAAAAACATTGAGGATTTAATTGGTTCAGATCACGACGATAACCTAACCGGTGATGAAGCGGATCAAAGGATCATTGGTCGTGAAGGTGATGATTTCATTGATGGCGCTGGTGGCAACGATACGTTGGACGGCGGGTTAGGAACTGATCAGCTACAAGGCGGATCAGGTGACGATAACTTCATTCATAGTGATGGTAACGACACAATTGATGGTGGAGCTGACTCTGACACAATCGATTTCAGCGAAAGCGAGAACATCACTCAGATAGATGCTGTGCTTGATGGAAGCACCGATTCATCTATTGTTGTTACCGGTGGGGATGACCTCACAATACGAAATATTGAAAACATTATTGGTACTGTTGGTAACGATACGTTACAAGGCGATGCCAGCGATAATATTCTTGACGGTGGTGATGGTGATGATACGCTGATTGGAGCTGCTGGTAATGACACTCTGATAGGTGGCGAAGGGCGTGATAGCGCCGACTATTCTGTTGCTACTGTTGGTGTCAACATCGATCTATCGGCTGGAGAAGTCACCAACGATGGTTTCGGTGGTACTGACTCTATCGATGGTATCGAAGATCTAACAGGCTCCGACTACGACGACATCCTGACAGGAGATATTCAAGATAACGTTCTTGAAGGTGGAACGGGTGATGACGTCCTACTAGGTGGCGGTGGCAATGATCTACTCTCCGGTGGTGAAGGCCAGGATGCGGCCAGCTATGAATTTGCAGCCTCGCCAGTCTATGTCGATCTAGGTGCTGATGAACCAACACAGGATGGTGATGGTGGTGAAGATACGTTTGATAGCATTGAATCCGCTATCGGTTCTGGATTTAACGATACCTTGGTTGGGGATGAATTAGCCAACACGCTATCGGGTCTTGGTGGAAGCGATACGCTTGATGGCAAGGGTGGTGAGGATGAATTACTTGGCGGAGATGGCGACGATCGTCTACTCGCAAGCGAAGGTGCGGACACATTTGATGGTGGTGAAGGCCGAGATGCCTTGGACTATTCCGAATTTGCAGATGCCACCAGTATAAATGTCACGCTAACGAGTAGTGAATTTGCTGAAGTGTCTGTGACAGGTGCTGAAAATGATCAGGTGCGAAATGTCGAAACCATCATCGCAACATCAGGCGATGATGTTCTGGGCGGTGATGAACTAGCGAACACCCTCATGGGTGAAGCGGGTGATGATGTCATCAGAGGTGGTGGTGGATCCGATGTGCTTTCCGGTGGCGACGGCGTTGATCAATTACGTTTTGATGATCTCGAAGAAGATGGGATTATTCTAAGCCTACAAACCAATACAGCGTCATATTCTCAGGACGGTAGTGTTGATAGTTTTAGTGAGTTCGAACAATACGCCACTACTAATCAAGATGACATCATCAATACATCAACGTCTGAGGACTATGTTGAGGGTCTGGCTGGGGACGATCATTTCTTAAGTAGTTTGGGCTCGGATGAGCTATTCGGTGGCGAAGGCAATGATCTGGTTGATTACTCTAACCAAGAAGGCATTGATCATATTGAGGCAACCCTCAATGAGGGCAATACAATCACTGTCAATGTAGTAGGCGGTGATGATGACCAAATAACCTCTATTGAAAGTATTACTGGATCAACCGGTGATGACATCATCATTGGAGATTCGTTTGATAACGTATTTTCGGGTGCCGGTGGTGATGATGTTCTAGACGGTGCAGCGGGGGATGATCATTTATTCGGTGATGCGGGTGACGATCGATTTGTCAGCGACACGGGAGATGATATATATGAAGGTGGCGATGGTACTGATGTTATCGATTACTCGGGAGCGCCAGGTGGTGTTTCCGTAGATTTAAATGTAAACACTGCATTTAACGACGGTTTCGGCGATCAAGATACAATCCGAACTGTTGAAAATATCATAGGTACAAATGATGCGGACATCATCTCAGGTGATGCGTCGATCAACGAAATTCTAGGCCAAGACGGCGATGACATTATTCGCGGGGGCTTGGGCTCCGATACGCTAGATGGTGGTGCGGGTACTCGTGATGAAGTTCATTTCGATGACCTAACAGGCGCCGGTGTCACACTGGATATTGAACAAGGCACAGCATTTTATGCAACTGATGCTAGTACCGATGATCTGTCAGGCTTTGAGCTTTATCACACGACGGGACAAGACGATATTGTCCGCGGTTCGATTGCTGTCGATACTATTTCAACGCGTGCAGGCGATGATTTAATAGAAGCCAGTTTAGGCGAAGATGTCATCGATGGCGGTGCCGATCTAGATACGCTCGACTATTCGGGCCTGGCTCAAGCCACCTCTGTTAATGCGACGTTAGACGGTGACACCGCTGTTGATGTCATCGTTGGCGGTGTAGGCACACAAAATATTAGAGGTATTGAGAACATCACTGGAACCGATGGTGATGATGTTCTTGGTGGCGACGCATCCGTTAACGAATTGCTAGGTGGTGCAGGTGACGATTCTATATTTGGCGGTGCAGGCAGTGATATCTTACGCGGCGGAGACGGTACCGATGAACTGCGATTTGATGAATTAGGCGCTGTAGGAATTGAGTTAGATATTGAGCGCGGTGTGGCTCTTTATACGCCTGACAATAGCGTGGATACGTTTTCTGGTTTCGAAACTTACAGAACAACAGATCAAGATGACGCTGTGTCATTGTCGGCTAGTGCAGATGAAATATTTACACTGGCTGGCGATGACACCATCGAGGCGAGCCTAGGGGCGGACACAATAGACGGTGGGCTAGGATCAGACACCATCAATTATTCAAGTTCAGATCTTATTGGTGTAACTGACATACAGGTCACCCTCGACAACAGCAGCCCTGTTCAAGTGCAAATCGGTGGGGCAGACAATGACACGATAAGCAATATTGAAAACGTTACTGGCACCTCAGGTGATGATGTCATTTTTGGCGACGGTCAAGAGAATATCCTTGAAGGTTTAGGCGGGGCCGATTCTCTGTCCGGTGGTGAAGGAGACGATCAGCTGATAGGTGGCGTGGGTGATGACAGCCTGCGTGGTGGTGATGGAAATGACATTCTTTCTGGCCAGCAAGGGCGAGACACTGCTAGTTATAGCGATGCGGCAGGTGGCGTCACAGTAGATCTGAGTACAGGAGTTGCAACAAACGACGGTTTTGGTGGTACCGATACGCTCGAAAGCATTGAAAACCTAGAAGGCGGTGACTTCGGTGATGTGCTGCGTGGTAGTGATAGCCTAAATGACATATCAGCCGGAGGCGGAGATGATGTTGTCTATGGCGGAAAGGGCTCAGACATTCTCTCAGGTGGTGCTCACTCTGCCGGAGATATTCTTCGCTTTGATGATCTAACTGAAGCAGGTGTGAAACTTAACCTCAGTGCAGGTGAGGCTGAGTACATTGCTGATGACTCCACAGATACGTTTAGTGGCTTTGAAAGCTACTACATTTCGAATCAGAATGACGAACTCATCGGCAGTGTTGTCGAAGATGTTGTCAATGCACTCGGTGGGGACGATTCGTTATCTGCATCCAGTGGAAGCGATACGCTGGACGGTGGCTTAGGTTCGGATACGCTTGATTACTCAGCAGTTTCAGGTATTACCAATATAGCTGTTTCGCTGAATGAAACCACGGCTGTACAAGTGACAGTGGCGGGTGGCGACAACGATACCATTGTCAATATTGAAAATATTGTTGGTACTACGGGCGACGACAGTTTTGCTGGAGATGGTGCTGACAACCGCCTTGAAGGTGGGGCCGGTAACGATAGCTTTTTGGCAAGTGCTGGAGCTGATGTGCTTTTCGGTGGCGGTGATATTGACACCGTTGACTACAGTGCCTTTGCATCAGCAGGTTCTATCGAGGTTTCATTGCTTGGCGATAGTCAATCCACAGTCAATGTTGCGGGTAGCGACAATGATGTTATTTCTGGTATTGAGAATGTTATCGGCACCTCTGGTGATGACACCATAACCGGCGATAACCAAGCGAATATCTTGCAAGGTGATGGCGGTGACGACACCCTCGATGGTGGACAAGGAACCGACTTTGTTTCCGGTGGTACAGGCGATGATCTAATCATTGCCAGCGAAGGCTCGGACACATCAGATGGTGGTGTTGGAACTGATACGATTGATTTCTCTGCTCTGCCAACGGGTCAGTCCGTTGATGTCACCCTGAGCGGCTCAGCAGACTCTAGCGTCACTGTGGCTGGTGGAAACAACCAAACGATACGCGCTATCGAGAACGTCATAGGGACCAATAGTGACGATACCGTTGTGGGTGATGCCCTAGCAAACGTCATTGAAACCCGTGGAGGTGACGATTCAATTGGTGCATCGGCAGGTACAGATGTACTTGATGGTGGAGATGGCGTCGATACCGTTGACTACTCAGTATTGTCTGGTATTCAGCGAATCAATGTGACTCTGGACGGTGGAAGTTTTTCATCAGTACAAGTAACAGGTGGTTCGAATGATCAAATTGCCAATATAGAAAACGTTATTGGTACAAGTGGTAACGATACGTTAATTGGTGATCTCCAAGATAATCATCTTCAGGGACTGTTGGGTGGGGACACATTAGTTGGTGGTGCGGGTAACGATATTCTAGATGGCGGCACCGATGCATTTGCTGATGCTGTTAGTTATAAAGACTCAGAAGCTGGCATCGTTACTGACTTAAGCACAGGCATCACATCGGAAGATGGATTCGGTGATTCTGATATTTTGATCGGTATTGAAGAGCTAACCGGCTCTGATTTTAACGATGATATTACGACCGGAATAGATACCCTGCGTGTTGACGCGGAAGAGGGTAATGATGATATCGCCATGACGCTAGGCAATATCAGTCTTGATGGTGGTTTAGGATCAGATACCGCAGATTATTCCTCGTTCGATGCAGCAAATTCCATCGAAGTAGAGCTTGACGGTTTGAATACGGTAACACTGGATGTGGCCGGATCAACGGATCATTCCCTGACATCGATTGAGAACATTATCGGCACGCCTGGTGACGATGTACTGACTGGCGATAGTAGTGATAACCGCCTTGAGGGGGGGCTCGGTGACGACATCTTGCAGGGTCGTGACGGTGATGACATTCTGATTGGCGGTGCGGGTGATGATAAGGCTGACTACTCGAAAGCGGGTGGAGCAGTCGATGTCGATCTGCAAAATAATATTGCGATTAGTGATGGCGATGGAGGTACTGATACGCTCTCAGGAATAGAGCATTTAGCCGGTTCAAATTTTGATGATTTTATAGTTGGTAATTCAAGCGACAATATCCTTGAAGGCAATGCAGGCGCTGACAATATAAAAGGGGGCGCAGGCCAGGACACGATTGATGGCGGTTCAGGGCGTGATACTGCTGATTACTCAGATGCAGCAGGTAGTGTTGCTGTCGATTTAATTGCAGGTGTGGCAAGTCAAGATGGTGATGGCTCTAATGACAGCCTTATACTGATAGAGGATATTGTAGGGTCGAATCAAGATGACACGCTATACGGCGATAGCAGTGACAATAGGCTTGATGGCGGGCAGGGTAATGATCTAATCCGTGGCGGTGGTGGCTTCGATACCATCGTTGGTGGTTCGGGTAGCGCTGATACGGTGGATTACTCACAGGCAGCTAGTCAGGTTATTGTTAACCTGACTAGCAGTAGCACCCAAAATGATGGTGATGGAAGCTTTGATACTCTATCGGGTATCGAAAATGTCATTGGTTCTGATTCCGGCGATAGCATTACAGGTGATGCCAGTAGTAACCGACTTGAGGGTGGCGACGGTAATGACACACTCGTAGGCGCAGGAAGTAATGATTATATTGATGGTGGCGCAGGTCTATCTGACACTGTTGATTATAGCGCTGCACCTGATGACGTAGTAGTCGATCTAGCTGCAGGTATTGCTAGCGCTGATGGCTATAACTCCAACGACACAGTCGTTAATGTAGAAAACGTTATCGGATCTGACAACGATGATTCAATAACCGGTAGTGCTGCTGCCAATGAAATTGATAGTGGTGACGGCGATGACAGTCTAGTTGCCTCTGCGGGTAACGATGAATTTGATGGTGGTGCGGGCTCAGATACTCTTGACTACTCCTCTTTAGCGAATGTCACAGGCGTTAGTGCCTCTCTGAACGGTGCTACAACCATTGCTGTCACCGTTGCTGGTGGCGATGACGATCTCGTGTCGAATGTTGAAAACCTGATAGGTTCTTCAGGTGATGATTCATTTGGGGGTGATGTGTCAATCAATCGCCTTGAAGGTTTAGACGGTGATGATACGTTTAGCGCCAGTGCTGGCGCTGATACTATTGTGGGTGGTTTAGGCAGTGACACCTTGGATTACAGTACATTTGCTTCCGCTCAAGATATCTCGGTTACGTTGTTAGATGTTGCCGACTCAACCGTTGTTGTCACAGGGAGTGACAACGACACGATTTCAGGTATTGAAAACATCATAGGTACCGCTGGTGCTGACACGCTAACCGGTAACAGTTTGGATAACTTGCTCGATGGCCGTGCCGGTGATGACACGCTTTCTGGTGGGGATGGCGCTGACACACTGATAGGGGGATCTGGCTCTGATTTGTTAATTGCTAGTGAAGGTGCCGATCTTGCCGACGGTGGAACGGGTGTCGATACAATTGATTTTTCAGGTCTGATTTCTGGACAATCCATTGATGTCACGCTAGATGGCGCGAATGATTCTGTTGTGGCTGTGGCCAATGGTTCTGATCAAACTGTTAGAAATATAGAAAATGTTATTGGTACCGGTGATGCGGATCAAATCACTGGTGATTCCGAAAACAACTTGCTGCAGTCATTGGCTGGAGATGACAACTTCGGTGCCTCTGGTGGTAGTGACACCATTGATGGTGGTGCAGGTACTGATACATTGGACTACTCCGGCCTTAGCGGAGCGCAGCGTATCAATGTCACCTTAGGGGGAAGTGGCGTTACGACTGTTCAAGTTAGCGGTGGCACCGACGATCAAATTTCGAATATTGAAAACATCATTGGTACGGCAGGAAACGATACGCTAACGGGTGATGCACAAGAAAACCGTTTAGAAGGTTTAGGCGGAAATGACACATTTGTCGGCGCAGAAGGTAACGACATATTAGATGGTGGAGATGGTACATCTGATACGGTAGATTACAGCGCGGCGTCTAATGCGATTAATGTTGATCTTGGTGCAAACCAAGCGACTGAAGACGGGTACGGCTCAGTCGATACCATCATCGATATCGAAAATGTTATCGGCTCAGATGATGACGATACTATTGCTGGTAATGCTGACGCCAATACACTGGAATCAGGTGATGGTCACGATACCGTGTTTGCATCTGCCGGTATCGATGACATCGACGGCGGTGATGGTTCGGATACGCTGAACTATTCAAACTTGTTGGGTGTTAATGGTGTTTCAGCAACACTGAATGGTGCCAACACAATTACCGTCACTGTTGATGGTGGTGACAACGACACGGTATCCAATATCGAGAATCTCATCGGTAGTACCGGTGATGATGTATTCGGTGGTGATGGATCTAGTAATCGTTTGGAAGGACTCGAAGGCGATGATAGTTTTATTGCAAGCGCCGGTGCTGATGAATTCATCGGTGGAGATGGTTCAGATACGCTTGACTACAGTACGTTTTCAGTTGCGAGCTCTATTGATGTAGCATTACAAGGCGCGAATCAATCTACCATTATTGTTGCTGGTAGTGACAACGACACCGTTGTTGAAATTGAAAATATCATTGGTACTGCCGGGATGGATACCATCGTAGGTGATGATCAAGACAATACGCTTGATGGTCGCGCTAGTGATGACATCTTAGATGGTGGCCTGGGTGACGATACCTTGTTGGGTGGTGCGGGTATAGATACCATCCTTGCTAGCGATGGTGCCGATACGACTGATGGTGGAACCGGTGTTGATACAATCGATTTCTCCGGTCTTGCTGCAGGACAATCCATAAATGTAACGCTCGACGGAGCCAATGATGCAACCGTTGCTATTGCAAACGGTACTAATCAAACTGTACGCAACGTTGAGAATTTAATTGGTACTGACGAGGACGACACAGTCACAGGCGATTCCTCAGAGAATCTGCTAGAGACAGGTGCGGGTAACGATATATTAGGTGCCTCTGATGGCGCTGATCTTATGGACGGTGGCGCAGGGGTTGACACCATTGATTACTCGTCGCTAACGAGTGCGCAACGTATCAATGTAACGTTGACCGGCAGCAACGCAGCGACCGTTCAGGTTACAGGTGGCGCAAACGATCAGGTTCAGAACATAGAGAACGTTACTGGCACCGCTGGCAATGATGTTATTGAGGGCGATTTTCAGTCCAATACACTAGAAGGTCTTGCCGGTAATGATCTACTGATTGGAAACGGTGGCAACGACATACTCGATGGTGGTGATGGTCTAGAGGATACAGTTGATTACAGTACAGCTCCTGATTCGGTCAATGTAAATCTTGAAACAGGCGTTGTCAGTGATGATGGCTATGCAGCTGTTGACACCGTACTGAACATAGAAAACGTCATAGGCTCAGCCGATGACGATATTATCGTTGGTAGTAGTGCTGCAAACGTTATCGAAAGTGGTGACGGCGATGATGTATTAACCGCAACAGCAGGTACGGATGAAGTAGATGGTGGTACAGGATCAGACACGCTGGACTATTCAGGATTAGTTAACGTCAGTGGTGTGTCCACCACGTTGAATGGTGCAACTGCTACGACTGTCACCGTTACTGGAGGTGATAACGACCTAATCGCCAATATCGAAAACCTTATTGGAAGTTCGGGTGACGATGCATTCGGTGGTGATGCTGCGAGTAACCGCTTAGAAGGTTTAGATGGTGATGACAGCTTTACAGCTAGTGCTGGTGCAGATACTTTTGTCGGTGGTGTGGGTTCAGATACGATCGATTACAGTAGCTTCTTCGCAGCGGGTGCAGTATCAGTCACCTTGCAGGGTGCTACTGCAACAACGGTTACTCTTTCGGGCAGTGACAACGATACAATTTCCGAAATTGAAAATGTCATTGGTACAACGCTAAATGACACGATTATTGGCGACTCCGAAGACAATACCCTAGACGGTCGGGCGGGTAACGATACCCTTGACGGCGGGCTTGGAACAGATAGCATCTTTGGGGGTGACGGCACAGATACGATCATCGCCAGTGATGGTGCGGATGTCACTGATGGTGGTGATGGTGTTGATACGCTGGACTATTCAGGTTTGGCTGCTGGGCAATCGATTGATGTTGAGCTAGACGGTGCGACACCTGCAGTGGTGAGTATTTCAGGCGGAACAGACCAAACAGTTAGCAACATTGAAAATATCATCGGTACCTCTGGCGATGATCATATCGTTGGCGATGACGAACAAAATATAATAGAGACTCTAGCTGGTGATGATGTGTTGGGTGCGTCTGGAGGGGCGGATACACTTGATGGTGGCGTGGGAATCGATACCGTTGATTATTCAACGTTAACCAATGTGCAACGCATCAGCGTTACGCTAAATGGTGTCAACCCAACCTCTGTACAAGTTGTCGGTGGCACTAACGATTCCATTCTCAATATAGAAAATGTAATCGGTACTGCCGGTGCAGATTTGTTAGTTGGTGACACACAATCCAATATTTTAGAAGGTCGTGCGGGTGATGACACGCTTATTGGAGCCGAAGGCAACGATACGCTTGATGGTGGAGCGGGTCTGTCAGACACAGTCGACTATAGTGCTGCAACCAATGGTATTAATATCAATTTAGAGACAACAGTCGTCTCAGATGATGGATACCTAGGTGCTGATACTGTCATTGATGTTGAAAATGTTATTGGATCTGATAACGACGATATCATCGTAGGTAGTACTGCCGCTAATGTGCTTGAGAGTGGTGAAGGCGATGATGTTCTGACAGGTTCAGCGGGTATTGATGAAATTGATGGTGGCGATGGTTCAGATACTCTCGATTATTCTGGGCTTAATGGAGTCACAGGGGTTGCTGCTTCATTAAACGGTGCGAATGTGGTCACTGTGACTGTTACAGGTGGTGATAACGACGCAATCTCAAACATTGAAAACCTTATTGGCAGTAGCGGAGACGATACCTTTGGCGGTGACTCTGCGCAAAACCGTATGGAAGGTCTAGCTGGGGATGATAGTTTCGCTGCTAGTGAAGGTGCTGATACGTTTATAGGTGGTGATGGTTCAGATACGTTGGACTACAGCAATTTCTTTGGAGCAGGTGCAATTACTGTTGCCTTACAAGGAACCTCCACAACGAGTGTACTGGTCGCAGGTGATGCAGACGACACTATTTCAGGTATAGAAAACATTGTCGGTACGGTTGGTCTTGATTCCATAACCGGAGATGATCAGGACAACGTGCTAGACGGTCGAGCAGGTGATGACACACTCGACGGCGGTTTAGGTTCTGACACCATTCTTGGCGGTGCAGGAACCGATCTTATTACTGCCAGTGAGGGTGCTGATACGACCGATGGTGGAACTGGAATTGACACAATTGATTTCTCGGGTATGCCGGCGGGCCAATCCATCGCAGTTACGCTCGATGGCACCAATGATTCAACTGTCGTCATAGCGGGTGGAGATAACCAAGTACTCAGTAATGTTGAGAACGTTATTGGTACATCAGGTGATGATTTCATTGTAGGTGATGATGAACAAAACGTTATTCAGAGTCTGGCTGGAGATGACACCCTAGGCGCATCCAAAGGTAGTGATACCTTAGATGGTGGTGCGGGTGTCGATACAATCGACTATTCATCGCTAGATGATGTACAGCGTATTAATGTCACGCTGAATGGCTCAAACGTGACATCAGTGCAGGTCATTGGTGGTACGAATGACCAGATCTCGAATATAGAAAATGTCATTGGTACCGATGGAAATGATTCACTTACTGGTGATACCCAAGGAAACCGCCTGGAAGGTTTGGCTGGGGACGATACACTTATTGGTGCTGAAGGTAATGATTACCTAGATGGCGGCGACGGGACCTCGGATACCGTTGACTACAGCGCTGCACCTGACTCGATAAATGTAAACCTGACAACGGGTGTTGTCGCAGACGATGGCTACCTATCATCAGATACTGTTGTTGACGTCGAAAACGTCATTGGTTCTGATAACGATGACATTATCGTTGGTAACGCAGACGGAAATATTCTGGAAAGTGGTGAAGGCGATGACGCCTTAACGGCTTCTGCCGGTATCGATGAAATTGACGGTGGTGATGGCTCCGATACGCTGGACTATTCAGGACTAACGGGTGTCACTGGCGTAGACGTTGATCTAAACGGCCAAAGTGCCGTCACTGTGACGGTTACAGGTGGTGATAACGATACCATTAAGAATGTTGAAAACATCATCGGTAGCACGGGTGACGATAACCTTGCTGGAGATCTATACAACAACAGGCTCGAAGGTCTAGACGGTGCGGATAACTTCTCTGCAAGTGAAGGTGCTGACACATTCGTTGGTGGGGCAGGCTCAGATACACTCGACTACAGTACCTTTTTCGGTGCTGGTCAAATCAGCGTTCAATTACAAGGTGCAGCCGACAGTACTGTTGCTGTAGCGGGTAGTGATGATGACGTCATTTCCAGTATTGAAAATATTATCGGAACAACGGGTGACGATACTATTACTGGAGACGCTGAAGACAATACGCTGGATGGTCGTGATGGTGACGACACGCTCGACGGTGGACTAGGTACAGATATACTTAGCGGTGGTGATGGTGACGACACTATTATCGCTAGTGAAGGTGCAGACATTATAGATGGAGGCGCCGATGTTGATAGTGTAGATTTCTCAAGCCTTGCAGCTGGGCAAACTATCAACGTTGTTTTAAATGAAGCAACACCTGCGACCGTAGCAATAGCAAACGGTGACGATCAAATTATCAGCAACGTTGAAAATATAACGGGTACTGCTGGTATTGACAATATTACCGGTGATGCTCAAGAAAACATTATTCAGTCCTTGGCCGGTGATGACTTTCTCGGGGCTTCAGAGGGTGCTGATACGCTAGACGGCGGCACGGGTTCAGACACCTTGGATTATTCCAATGTGAATGGTATCCAACGCATCAATGTTGTACTTGATGACAATAACGTGACTACGGTGCAAGTCATTGGTGGTGCCAACGATGATATCTCGAACATTGAGAACATCATAGGTACTGCTGGAAACGATAATCTCACAGGCGATTTTCAAGACAACCACTTACAAGGGCTTGATGGAGATGACTATCTCATCGGTTCTGGTGGTAATGATATTCTAGATGGTGGTGCGGGTCTTTCCGATACCGTCGATTACAGTGACGCCACTGATGAAGTCAATATCGATCTGACTACCGGTGTTGTAGCGGCCGATGGTTATCTATCCATCGATACGGTTATTGGTGTTGAGAATGTTATTGGTTCTGCCCAAGATGACATCATTGTCGGCAACGCTTCCGCAAACGAATTAGTAAGTGGTGATGGTGACGATGCTATAACGGGCTCGTCAGGTATCGATGAAATTGACGGTGGGGCCGGTTCTGATACGTTAGATTACTCAACGTTGTCTGGCGTGACGGGTGTTGCTGCGGTACTTAATGGTGCAAATCCGGTGAACGTTACGGTCACGGGTGGTGATAACGATAGTATTTCGAATATCGAAAACCTAATTGGCAGCACCGGTGATGATGCCCTGGGTGGTGATTTATTTAATAACCGCTTAGAGGGTCTAGAGGGTGACGATAGTTTTACCGCCAGTGCTGGACTCGATACGTTCGAAGGTGGTTTGGGTTCAGATACACTCGACTATAGTAATTTTTCTGCGGCTAGTGGCATATCAGTTGTGTTACAAGGCGCGCTGCAAACTTCCGTAACGGTCTCAGGTAGCGATAACGATACCATTGCGGGTATAGAAAACATCATCGGTACATCCGGTGTTGATTCACTAACAGGTGATGATAACGACAATCTATTGGATGGTCGTGCTGGGAACGATACCTTCGACGGTGGCCTGGGTGCAGATACTATCCTTGGTGGTGACGGTGTCGATATGATCATCGCCAGTGAAGGTGCTGACAGCTCAGATGGTGGTGCGGGTATCGACACCATAGATTTCTCAGGATTGGCGGCTGGCCAAACTATTGATGTTGCATTAGACAGCGGCACGCCTGTAACAGTCACCATTGCAAACGGTACTAACCAAACATTGGCTGGTGTCGAAAACATAATTGCAACGGACGGCGCAGACACCATTATTACCGATGTTGAAGCCAACAACATTCAAGCCCTAGGGGGGGATGATGTACTTGGAGCTTCAGCGGGTGCGGATGTAATTGATGGTGGTGCGGGTCTCGACACTATTGACTACTCAACTCATACGACAGCGTCGCGAATCAATTTGGTTCTAGATGGTGCCGTAGCGACAACGGTTCAGGTCACCGGTGGTGCCGATGATGTTATCTCGGGTATTGAAAATGTCGTGGGAACCGCTGGCGATGACAGCATAACGGGTGATTCCCAAGATAATATTCTTGAGGGTCGTCTGGGTGACGACACATTAATAGGCGGTGGCGGTAGTGATAGCTTAGACGGTGGCGATGGTTTGTCAGATACTGTCGATTACAGTGCTGCGCCATCTGGAATCAATATCGATTTAACCTCTGGTGTAGTATCTGACGATGGGTACAGCTCTGTCGACACGGTAAGCAATGTTGAAAATGTCGTTGGTACTGATTTCGATGATGTCATTGTTGGAAGCCTAGATAACAATATCCTGGAAGCTGGTGACGGAGATGACTCACTAACTGCCTCTGCGGGTAGTGATGAGTTTGATGGTGGAGACGGCTCGGATACCCTAGATTATTCAGGTTTGCCGTTAGTTACCGGTGTCAATGTGACGCTTAACGGTTCCAATACATCAACCGTGACGGTTTCAGGTGGAGATAACGATACCCTAACCAATATTGAAAATCTCATAGGTAGTTCCGGAGACGATACGTTTGGTGGTGACTCGTCTGTCAATCGTTTAGAAGGTAATGAAGGCACTGATACCTTCTTAGCCAGCGCTGGCTCTGACGTCATTATCGGTGGTTCGGGAGCTGATACGCTGGATTACAGCAGTTTCTTCTCAGCGACTGCAATTTCAGTCACGCTTCAAGGTGCTACACAGACCTCTGTAGCGGTCTCTGGTAGTGATATTGATACTATCTCCGAAATCGAAAATGTAGTTGGCACAGGTGGTAGCGATACCATCACAGGTGATGCCGAGGACAACACATTAGATGGTCGTGCAGGAGATGACACCTTAGACGGCGGTCTGGGTACTGACACCCTATTGGGTGGCGCAGGTTCAGACATGTTCATTGGCAGTGTCGGAGCCGATGCTATTGAAGGTGGAACTGGTGTTGACACAGTCGATTATTCCGGTATGCCGGTTGGTCAATCAATCAGCGTGGCATTGGATGACTCTACCGTCGCAACCGTAACGGTTGCCAATGGTGATGATCAGACAATAAGCGGCGTAGAGAACGTTATCGGTACTGAAGGTAGCGATACCGTCTATGGCGATTCCCAACAAAATACCATTCAGACCCTGGGTGGGGATGACACCTTAGGTGCATCCGCTGGGGCCGATACCCTAGAAGGTGGAGCTGGTGTCGATACCGTTGATTATTCGACGTTGGCCACAGCTCAACGAATTAACGTGACACTAGCGGGAAGTAGCGTATCAACAGTTCAAGTTATTGGTGATGCAAATGACCAGATATCTGGCATTGAGAATGTTATTGGAACTGCCGGAGCTGACACGCTAGTTGGTGATGATCAAGGCAATAGCTTAGAAGGACGAGCAGGTGACGACATTCTTGTGGGTGCAAGTGGTAGCGACATACTCGACGGAGGCCTAGGCTCTGATACGGTTGACTACTCTGACGCTGCCAACGGCATTGAAATTGATCTTGACAGTGGTGTTGTAGCTGATGACGGAGACTTATCAATTGATACCGTCATTGATGTAGAGAACGTTATTGGTTCTGATGGCGATGACATCATTGTTGGTAATGATGACGTCAACGTGCTGGAATCTGGCGACGGTGATGATAGTCTCACTGCATCAGCAGGTTCAGATGACATCGATGGTGGTGATGGATCGGATACACTCGATTACTCAGGCTTGAGCGGAGTTGCCGGAGTTGCAGTCACACTGAATGGCCCAAGCCCTGTCAACGTTGTTGTTGACGGTGGTGATGACGATACAATATCGAATATAGAGAATCTCATTGGTAGTACTGGCAATGATGTTCTTGGTGGTGATCTTTTCGATAATAACTTGCAAGGCTTAGCTGGAAATGATCAATTCATAGCCAGCGATGGAGCTGATTCCTATATAGGTGGAACAGGCTCAGACACGATCGATTACAGTAACTTTTTTGCCGCAGGTTCCATTGCTGTTACTTTGCTTGGTGATACTCAAAGTACGGTTGTTGTTCAAGCGGGGTCTAACAATACAGTTGCAGGTATAGAAAATGTTATTGGCACTACCGGTGACGACACCATCACAGGTGATGATCAAGACAACACCATAGAAGGACGTGACGGTGACGATACGCTCGATGGTGGTTTAGGAACCGATAGCCTTATAGGTGGTGATGGTGACGATACAATCACGGCAAGTGCAGGTGCAGATAACACGGACGGTGGCGCAGGCGTAGATACCGTTGATTTCTCTGGCCTAGGTGCTGGTCAGTCAATTGATGTGACACTGAATCAAACAAGTGTAACCACCGTTGTGATTACAAATGGTGACAATCAAACGATCACTGCGGTTGAAAATATTGTTGGAACCGTAGAAGACGACCGCATAGCCGGTGACAGTGCGGAGAATGATCTGCAAGCGCTCGGCGGCGACGACATATTAATCGCATCAGCTAGTTCCGATACTATTGATGGTGGTTCAGGTGTAGATACCATTGATTATTCAACGTTATCCAATGCCCAACGCATCACGGTTACACTTGATGGCGGTACACCTGCCACGGTTCAGGTGACCGGTGGAGAGAACGACGATATTTCCAATATAGAAAATGTCGTAGGTACAGCTGGTAATGACATTTTAATTGGAGATGCACAAGCAAATAGTCTTACAGGCAACGCCGGCGATGATTATCTTGTCGGTGGTGGCGGTAATGACATTTTAGATGGTGGTGCCGGTACGTCAGATACAGTTGACTACAACGCCGCACCTTCGTTTATAAACATTGATTTAAATTCTGGCATCGTGGCGGCAGATGGCTACTCATCAGTAGACACCGTCATCGACGTTGAAAACGTTGTAGGCACCGACTTTTCTGACATCATTGTGGGTAATGCATCTGCAAATATACTCGATTTATCGGGTGGTGATGACATAATGACGGCGTCAGCAGGAACCGACACTATCGATGGTGGAACAGGTTCGGACACCCTAGATTACTCGAACCTCACTGGTGTGACTGGAATAACAGCCTCACTGAACGGTGCAAATGCGGTAACAGTAACCGTAGATGGTGGAGACAATGATTCAATATCCAACATTGAAAATCTAATTGGAAGCACTGGCGATGACACACTAAGTGGTGATCTATTTGTCAACAGATTAGAGGGCCTAGATGGAGATGATACGTTTAGCGCCAGTGAAGGTGCAGATACGTTTGTTGGTGGTACCGGATCGGATACACTTGACTACAGCAGTTTCTTTGCAGCAGGATCTATCGCGGTCACACTGACAGGGGCGACACAAACATCAGTTGTTGTTCAAGGCAGTGATAACGACATTATAGAAGGTGTTGAGAACATCATCGGTACGGCAGGCGACGATACGCTAACCGGTGATACAGAAAACAACACGCTTGATGGACGAGCAGGAGACGATACATTAAGTGGTGGCGATGGCGACGACACTATCATTGGTGGCGACGGCGCTGACTTGATCATTGCCAGCGATGGTGCTGATACTAACGAAGGCGGTACTGGTGTCGATAGCATCGATTACTCAGGTTTAGCAGTGGGTCAGTCGATTGATGTCACGCTCAATGGTACAACGCCGTCAACGGTTGTCATCGACAACGGTACCGATCAGACGCTCAGCGGTGTTGAGAATGTTATTGCTACGGGTGGTGACGATCAGGTTACTGGTGACTCTGAAGAGAACATAATCCAGACCTTGGCGGGTGATGATGATATCGGCGCATCTGCCGGTGCTGATGTTATTGATGGGGGTGCCGGTTTGGACACCATCGATTACTCTGTCCATGCAACAGCTCAGCGGGTTAATGTGACCCTAAACGAGAATATCGTATCAACCGTCCAGGTGACGGGTAGTGCTGATGATGACATTGTTAATATTGAAAATGTCATTGGTACTGATGGCGACGATATTTTAAATGGTGATTCTTCGGATAACATTTTAGACGGTCGTGCAGGCAACGACATGCTTGTAGGTGCCGGTGGCAACGATACGCTTATCGGTGGTGCAGGATTGGGTGACACTGTTGATTACAGCGCCGCTCCAGATTCCATTAATGTGGATCTAACGACAGGTTCTGTTACAGCTGATGGATACAACGCAGTTGATACGATCTCGGGTGTTGAGAACGTCATCGGCACGACCTCTGATGACGTCATCGTGGGTAATGCTGATGTTAATGAGATTGACAGTGGCGCTGGTAACGATACGTTAACAGCCTCGGCTGGCAGTGATGACATCGATGGTGGGGCTGGATCCGATACGTTGGACTACTCAGCTCTGACTGGCGTTACCGGTGTGGCTGTCACGTTGAATGGTTCAAGTGATGTCAACGTCACTGTGGGTAATGGTGATAACGATACTATTGCTGACATCGAGAATTTGATCGGAAGTACGGGTGATGACGTATTTGGCGGCGATTCGGGTAGTAACCGCCTTGAGGGTCTAGGAGGCGCAGACACCTTCCTGGCCAGTGAGGGTGCAGATACCATCCTCGGTGGCGATGATATCGATACGTTGGACTACAGTAGCTTTTTCTCTGCAGGTTCAATTGATGTCACGTTGCAAGGAACAACTCAAACAACGGTTGTTGTGCAAAATGATTCTAACGATTCAATATCGGGTATTGAAAATATCGTTGGTACCACCGGTGATGATTCGATTACGGGTGATGCGCAAGACAACAGTATAGATGGTCGTGAAGGCAACGATACACTGGCTGGTGGAGCTGGTACTGACATCATAGATGGTGGTTCTGGCGACGACCAAATTACCGCTGGTGAAGGCGCCGATGCCACAGATGGTGGCGCAGGTACAGATACGGTTGATTTCTCGGGATTACCTTTAGGTCAGTCCATTGATGTGGCGCTGAATGACTCGACAATATCAACGGTAACGGTTGCTGGTGGTACAGATCAAACTATTGTCAATGTTGAGAACATTATTGCCACAGACGGTGACGATACCGTCATTGGTGATGCGCAAGCTAATATCATTGAAACACGCGGAGGAGACGATGTCATCGGTGCCTCAGCGGGTAGTGATAGCATGGACGGTGGCGCCGGTACTGACACGGTTGATTACTCGACACTCACTGGTGTAAATCGCATAACGGTGACACTTGACGACGGTAATACGTCGACCGTTCAGGTGACAGGTGGTAGTAACGATACCGTTGCCAATATTGAAAATGTTATCGGTACTGACGGCAACGATTCAATAACAGGTGACACCCAAGACAACAGTCTGATCGGTGGCGATGGTAACGATACGATCATCGGAGCCGCAGGTAATGACTACATTGATGGTGGATCCGGTGCTTTTATTGATACCGTTAGTTATATTGACGCGGCTCAAGGTGTTACTGCTGATTTAGATGCAGGCATAGCCACTGAGGATGGATTTGGCAGTGTAGATACACTGGTTGATATTGAGAATGTCACTGGGTCAAATTTTGACGATACGTTAACCGCTTCAACTGATACGACCATTGTCAACGCCGAAGGCGGTAACGATGACATTACGGTAGCCTTGGGAGCCATGGCAATCGATGGTGGTACAGGCACCGACACTGTCGACTACGGTGCACTACTAGCTGCCAATGCTATCGATGTTGAACTCGATGGTTTAAATACAGTTACGGTCACAGTAACGGGATCAGATAACCAGACGCTGACCTCTATTGAGAATGTGATTGGTGGTGCTGGGGACGATACGATTGTCGGTGATAACAGTGACAACATATTGGACGGTGGTGCAGGTAACGACACACTCCAAGGTAAGGACGGTGATGATTCCCTTATCGGTGGTGCTGGTGTTGATTTGGCTGACTACTCTCAGGCTGGAGGTAGCGTCAGCGCTGACTTATCAGATAACAGAGCAATCGCCGATGGTGATGGTGGTACCGATACGCTGAGTGGTATCGAAAGCCTGGCAGGATCGAACTTTGGTGACACATTAACGGGTGATGCTAACGACAATACGTTGCTAGGCAATGCGGGCGATGATGTGTTAGCCGCAGGCGCAGGTGACGACACTATCGATGGTGGTTCTGGTGATGACCAAATCATTCTAGGCGAAGGCGCTAACACCACAGATGGTGGAACTGGAACAGATACAGCTGATTTTTCCGGCCTGCCTTTTGGTCAATCAATAGACGTAACGTTGAATGAATCAACGGTTTCAACCATTACGGTTGCTAACGGTGATGATCAAACTATCGTCAATGTTGAAAATATAATAGCCACAGATGGTGATGATACGGTCGTTGGTGATGCGCAAGCTAATATCATTGATACGCGTGCAGGAGACGATGTCATCGGTGCCTCAGCGGGTAGCGATAGCATGGACGGTGGCGCCGGTATTGACACGGTTGATTACTCGACACTCACTGGTGTAAATCGCATCACTGTGACACTCGACGATGGTAATACGTCGACGGTCCAGGTGACAGGTGGCAGTAACGATACCGTTGCTAATATTGAAAACGTTATCGGTACTGACGGCAATGATTCTATAACAGGCGACACCCAAGACAACAGACTGATTGGTGGCGATGGGAACGATACCATTATTGGTGCTGCCGGTAACGACTACATTGATGGTGGCGCCGGTGCTTTTATCGATACCGTTAGTTATATTGATGCGGCTCAAGGTGTCACGGCTAATCTGGTAACTAGTATAGCTACCGAAGATGGATTTGGCGGTGTAGATACGCTGATTGATATCGAGAACCTGACCGGTTCTAACTTCGACGACACATTAACAGCGTCAACAGATACAACAATAATCAACGCCGAAGGCGGCAACGATGACATTACGGTTGCATTGGGTGCCATGGCAATCGATGGTGGAACTGGAACAGATACCGTTGACTACAGTGCGCTATTAGCTGCCAATGCTATCGATGTTGAACTCGATGGTTTGAATACGGTAACGGTTACTGTGACCGGTTCTGACAATCAATCACTGACCTCTATTGAGAACGTGATTGGTGGTGCTGGAGACGATACGATTGTCGGTGACAATAGCATCAACATCTTAGACGGTGGTGCAGGTGACGACACGCTCCAGGGTAAGGATGGTGATGATTCGCTCATTGGTGGTGCTGGTGTTGACTTGGCTGACTACTCTCAGGCCAGTGGTAGCGTCAGCGCTGATTTATCGGATAACCGAGCCATTGCCGACGGTGACGGTGGCACCGATACGCTGAGCGGCATCGAGAGCTTGGCAGGATCAAACTTTGACGATACGCTTACCGGTGATGCTAACGACAATACGTTGTTGGGGAATGCAGGTAATGACACATTATCAGCAGGCGCGGGTGCGGACACAGTAGACGGCGGTGCTGGTGATGATCAAATCATCGCTGGTGAAGGTGCTGATGTTACTGACGGTGGTACGGGTACAGACACAATAGATTTCTCAGGGCTTCCCGTTGGTCAATCTATCAACGTAGCTTTGGATGGAGCAACTGATGCAACGGTTGCGGTAACAAACGGCACTGATCAAACGATCCGAAATATTGAAAATCTAACTGGTACATCAGGTGATGATGATGTCACGGGAGATTCCGCCCAAAATATACTAATGGGTGGTGCGGGTGACGATATCCTAGGTGCCTCCGGTGCCAGTGATACGATGGACGGTGGAATAGGTTCGGATACCATCGATTATTCGGCACTTAGCGGTGTGCAGCGCATCAACGTAGAGCTACAAGGCACAGGCCCCGCAACGGTACAAGTCTTTGGTGGCTCTAACGATCAAATTTCTTCGATTGAAAACGTCGTGGGAACCGATGGTGACGACATCATCTCAGGTGATTCAGAAGACAATCGCCTAGAAGGTGGAGACGGTAACGATACCCTCGTCGGTGCTCAAGGCAACGATATTCTAGATGGTGGTGCAGGTGCCTTCGTCGATACGGTTAGCTACATAGATGCAGCAGCGGGTGTCGTTGTTGATCTAATTGCAGGCACTGCAGACGATGGTGAGCTAGGTGTTGATACCTTAATTGACATAGAAGATATTCAAGGCTCTGCGTTTGATGATGTGCTGACTACCTCTGTTTTTACACAGAATGTAGAAGCTGAAGCAGGCGATGATTTAATTAATTTAGGATTAGGTGCTGTCAACGTGGTAGGTGGTGCCGGTTCTGATACGGCAGACTACTCATCGCTCGCGGCGGCTAATGCTGTTAGTGTTCAATTGGACGGCTCTAACGCGGTAACGCTAACGATTACGGGCTCAAACAGTCACACTCTCAGTCAAGTTGAAAATGTAACCGGTGGTGCTGGCGATGATAACCTCGTCGGTGACAACAATGACAACACCCTAGACGGCGGTGATGGCGACGATATTCTGCAAGGCCAGGCGGGTGATGATGACCTAATCGGGGGAGCAGGAATTGATAAAGCTGATTACTCCCAGTCGGGCAGTGGCGTTGTTGTCGATCTTGACAATAATCAAGCAACTGATGATGGCGAGGGAGGCAGTGACACCTTATCGGGTATAGAGAATCTTGCAGGTTCAAACTTCGATGATGTTATTGGTGGCGACGCTAGCAACAACACGTTAGAAGGTAATGCAGGTGCTGATGTACTAACCGGTGGTGCTGGTCAAGATATTCTAGATGGTGGCGCAGGTCGTGATACAGCTGACTACTCAGCAGTAACCGCTGCTGTGTCCGTTGATTTAGCTAACAACGTAGCAACTCAAGATGGCGACGGCTCAAACGATACGTTGCTCAACATGGAAGATGTTGTTGGGTCAAACCAAGACGACATCATTTATGGTAATGCCAGCGATAACACATTATCGGGTGGCCAAGGCGATGATCTATTACGCGGTTCTGGTGGATTCGATACCTTGGACGGTGGCGATGGTACAGGCGATATTGCAGACTACTCGACTGCGGCTGGTCAAGTTGTTGTCAACCTCAGCACTAATTCAACATCGAATGACGGCGATAATAGTTTTGATACCTTGTCGGGTATTGAGAATGTTGTGGGGTCAGGTTTTGATGATCAACTCACAGGTGACGGTGGCATAAACCGTCTTGAAGGCGGTGATGGCGCTGATCTTCTTGTGGGTGGTGGTAGCAACGATATATTGGACGGTGGCGCAGGATTGTCAGACACGGTGGATTACAGCGCCGCGCCGAACGTACTCAATATTGACCTTGAACTTCAAACTGCAGTCTCAGATGGTTTTCTCGCTAGTGATTCTGTTATTGATGTCGAGAACGTCATTGGTACGGCGAGCAACGACGTTATTGCAGGAAGCGATGATGCCAACTCATTAGTCGCTGGTGACGGTGACGACACTCTCAGTGGACGTGGTGGGCTAGACACTCTAGACGGTGGAGCAGGCACTGATACCGCAGACTACAGTGATGCTCTTGCAGCGGTCACAACAAACTTAGCGGCCAGTGCAACGACTGACGATGGCGATGGATCAAGCGACACCCTTACCAGTATCGAGAACGTCACGGGCTCAGATTTTAATGACGATTTAAGTGGAAGTTTCCTAGACAACCGTTTAGACGGAGGTGATGGGGATGACACGTTGCGCGGTGCCGCTGGCCAAGATGAAATCATTGGTGGTGCCGGCATTAACACGGTTGACTACAGTGCTGCTAGCGCAGGTATTAGCGTCAATCTGACAGCTGGTACGACGGTCACGGATGGTGACGGTGGCAGTGATACGCTTCAGCAAATTCAAAATGTCACCGGAACTGTGTTTGATGACACGATCATTGGCGACGGGGTTGCCAATCATTTAATTGGTGGTAATCGAAACGACGTTTTGGAAGGTCGCGCAGGAATCGATCTACTTGAAGGTGGTGCTGGCCTAGATACCATTGACTATGGTCAAGCTGCCAATGCCATCGTGGTTGATCTAGCCGCTAATGCGACAACAGACGATGGTGATGGTGCATCAGATGTCTTAGTTGACATTGAAAACGTACGGGGTTCTGGTGGAGCCGACATTATTGTCGGTAGTGATGAGATCAACGTACTAGAAGGCGATGCCGGAAACGATACGTTAATTGGTGCCGCTGGAAACGATACACTAGACGGTGGCGCAGACATCGATACGGTGGACTACTCAGATGCTGCTGCAGGTGTGCGCGCAAGCATTAATGACAGCTCCGCAACTAACGATGGCGATGGTGGTACAGATATTCTCCTCAACGTCGAAAACTTAATCGGTTCGGCGTTTGATGATGTGCTGGAAGGTGGGATTGGGTCGAACGAACTTACCGGTGGTGACGGCGATGATTCATTTGTCGGATACTCTGGTAACGATATTATCGATGGTGGCGCAGGTACGAATACTGTGGACTATACCGATGCCACAGCAGGTGTCGATGTAGATCTACTGACACAAAGTGCGGCGAATGATGGATACGGGTTTACTGATACTCTGCAAAGCATTCAGAACGTTATTGGTTCTGCCAATGATGATGCTATTGCGGGTGATGCGTCAGCCAACATCATTGAAGGTTTAGACGGTGATGATACGCTGATAGCATCCGCTGGCATCGATAGACTCGACGGTGCAGCAGGCGTCGATACCGTGGACTATTCAACGTTGACAGGCGTGACGGGCGTAACCATCGCACTGAACGCTGCTGTTGATGCAATAGCCGTAGTGTCTGGTGGTGATAACGATACCTTAAGTCAGATTGAAAACATCATTGGTAGTATTGGCGATGATGTTCTTTCAGGTGACAATCAAGTCAATAATATACAGGGCGAGGCAGGTGACGATGTCATCAGTGGCGCTAGTGGAAGTGACGTATTAGACGGTGGTGCTCATGTTCTCGGTGACGAGCTACGCTTCGATGACTTAAACGGTGTTGGTGTTGAAATTGATCTGTCCACTGGAACTGCAACGTTCGCAGCAGATGGCAGTACTGATGTATTCACTAACTTCGAATCGTTTGTACTGACTCAACAAGCCGATAGTATTACCGGATCAAGCGGTGATGACAATGTTGATTCTTTAGGTGGCGACGATGTATTCGAAGCCAGCCAAGGTGCTGACACTCTAGACGGTGGCGTGGGATCAGACACTGTAGATTACTCAAATCTAGCGGGTGTGGGTTCGATTAACGTGACGCTCACGGGTGCTGTACCAACAACGGCGCAAGTGATTGGTGGCACCAATGATTCGTTAGTCTCAATAGAGAATATTATTGCCACAGCTGGTGATGATGTACTGGTCGGTGACAGTGAGAATAATACATTAACGGCACTGGACGGGGATGATGCTCTTGATGGTGGCGATGGCCGCGATATGCTTATTGGTGGCGCTGGTAACGACACGTTTACTGCCAGTAATGGCGAGAACACCTACGATGGTGGTCTAGATGTCGATACGGTTGATTACTCAGGGCTTGCGGGTATTAACTCCATTCAAACGACGCTTGCCGGTGGCTCAACAACCACCATTACGGTTAGCGGTGGGTCTAATGACTTCGCAATTGGTATAGAGAACGTTATTGGAAGTGTCGGCAACGATACGATAGTGGGTGATGGTTTTGCCAATACACTCGAAGGTGGTGACGGCGACGATTTACTTGAAGGTGCCGGTGGCTCTGATATTCTAAT
>CALKLO010000065.1 GCA_937991945.1 uncultured Granulosicoccus sp. | reverse complement strand
ATCAGCCACTTACGGCTAGTGAACAGCAAGCTAGCCACATCAATTGCTGAACAACTAATTCCCCGTGAAAGCCTACCAATACATTCAAAGCAAATTCACTACCTCACGCAGGCAATGATGAATCGGCTCTGGATACCTACCACCTCAACAATCGTTGGCCTGCTCAACGTAGGTGCTACCCAAAATAATTTTCAAGAACTATCTAGGTGGATCTCTAGCCAGCTGAAGGGCTCAGAAAATGACGGCGCATCAAACGATCTGCCACAACTGGAACGCAGATTTCTCAATGTCATTAGTCACTACACCGTGATGTAAAGGCGTCCCCATGAAACTGGGTAAATCCAGCAACATCATCCTGCTGCCGCGTATGTTACGGCTGCGGGATGCACCCACCTACCTTGGCATGGACCGCAACAGATTCAATGCCGAGGTTCGACCAAGCCTCACTGAAATTCCAATCGGTGAGCAAGGCATCGCATTCGATCGTTTCGAGCTCGATGCCTGGGTAGACGAATACATATCTGCACACGGTCGCCGCACCAGTTCACAAGGAGAGAACTCATGGCAAGGAAGAAGACACCAGGCCTCGTCAAACGCTCAGGCCTCTGGCACATCGACAAACGTATCAACGGACAACGCGTTTGCCAAAGCACTGGAACAAGTCAACTTGAAGAAGCAGAACTCTTCCTCGCAAGGCTAACTGAACAAGCTCGGCAAGCATCAGTTTATGGAGTAAGGCCAAAGCGCACCTTCGAACAAGCTGCTGCTAAATTCGTTCTTGAAAATCAGCATAAACGAAGCTTACACAGTGACATCGGCAGACTAAAACTTCTCATGCCATGGATAGGCACTGCAACAATCGACACCATACATACCGGCACACTCCAACCATGGATTGATCACCGCCGCAAACAAGCTGCTGCAGTTGGAACCATAAACCATGGCTTAAAAGTAGTGCGACGAATCCTTAACCTAGCAAGCTCAGAATGGGTAGATGAATACGGAATGACTTGGTTGGCCTCCGCACCTCGCATCAAATTGCTCAGCGACACCAACAAACGCAAACCCTACCCACTAAGCTGGAAAGAGCAAGATAACCTCTTTTCCTTCCTGCCAAACCATCTTTCCGACATGGCTCTATTCGCAGTCAATACAGGTTGCCGCGATGGCGAGATTTGTAATTTGCAATGGAGCTGGCATGTTCCGGTGCCAGCACTAAACGCTGCAGTTTTCATCATACCCAGCGAACATGTGAAGAACGGAGACGAGAGACTTGTGGTACTCAACACCATCGCTAACGACATCGTTAATAAGCAACGAGGTAAAAACACCGAACATGTTTTCACCTACAACAACGCACCCATAACTCGAATGCTAAACACCGCATGGATACGAGCAAGAAAGTCTGCCAACCTCAAACAAGTAAGAGTCCACGACCTCAAACACACCTTCGGCAGAAGACTAAGAGCCGCAGGCGTAAGCTTCGAAGACAGACAAGATTTATTGGGCCACCGCTCAGGCAGAATCACCACCCACTACTCCGCAGCCGAACTATCGCGCCTACTAGAAGCTGCCAATTGCGTTTGCGCAAAAGACACCAACAGCCATGCTTCCGAAATAGTAGTTCTACGCCGATTGAGCGCCAGCTAGCTAACGAAAACATCAGGCAGAAATATTGGACACCTAGCTAGCTCATTCAAATATTAAGGATGCCTATATTGGACACCAGCTGGCTCACTACAAAAATGAAGCACAGCTAATTTGGACGCCAGCGCGCTAATCCATAAACAAGCGCGACTCTATTGGACATTCAACTAGCTCATCCAAAAACAAGCGCGACTCTACTGGACCCTCAACTAGCTCACGCAAAATTCACGCAAGCGCCTCTTAGAGACTTAGCAAACAAGAGGGTTAAATTTGTATAAAAATGCTGGAGTGGCCAGGGACAGAATCGAACGGGCCCGCCTAGGGTGCCGACAAGTCGGCAGTTCGGTCAGATTTCTATCGATATTGGATGTTCGCGCTGAAGGAAATCACTGAATGGTGGCCAGGGACAGAATCGAACTGCCGACACGGGGATTTTCAGTCCCCTGCTCTACCGACTGAGCTACCTGGCCATCAGGTACTGCACGAAGCCGCCTATTAGACCAATTCCATTCCGCTTAGTCAAGAGTCGCGGGATAAAAAATGGTCTTCTAGGCAGTTTTTATTGCGAGCTAGTCCTCAGGTGGGACATAGCCACTGATCACAGACTCTTCATCCGTGAATAGGAATTTTTCCATCTCTTCTTCCAAGAACTTACGCGCCTTCGGATCAACCGGCGTTAGGCGGTACTCGTTGATCAGCATGGTTTGATGATTCACCCATGATGTCCACGCTTCTTGCGAGATATTGAGATAAATTCGCTTACCCAAATCACCTGGGTAAGTAGGACGCTCAAGACCAGCAAGCTCTTTGTTTAGCTTTACGCATTGCACCATGCGAGTTGTCACAGTAATTCTCCAACTAGATTATTTAAAATTTTGGTGACCGGCGCAGCAATACCACCGGGTAACTGGCCACTGTTATACCAGACCCGCTCTCGAGCCTCCAGAACAGCTGTGTTTGATATTTCAACAGTGAGAGCTTGAACATCAATATCAAGGTGGTAATGGCTGAAGGTGTGCCTGAAACGCAGCGCGCTATGAGGGGCGTCGATAGCCTTTAAGCCCGCAGCTTCAAGCCATGTAGACATGTCCTCACTGGTGGCTACTTCTGGCAAGCTCCAAAGCCCACCCCAGATACCACTAGGCGGTCGCCTCTCTAACAACAACGCACCCTCAGCATTCATGAGTGCCAGCATTAGCGTGGATTTAACCGGTGTCACCTTCTTCGGCTTCTTGCCAGGGTATTGGGTAGGCTCACCAGAGGCTAAGCCTTGGCAATCGGCAGCCAACGGGCAACGCCCACATTCAGGCCGGCTGCGCGTACACAATGTCGCCCCTAGATCCATCATGGCCTGATTAAAATTAGACGTGTTGCTAGCAGGCGTAACCTGCTCGCTGATGTCCCACAGGCGCTTTAAAACATCGCTCTTGCCTGGCCAGCCTTCCACGGCATTAAAGCGTGCAAGCACACGCTTAACGTTACCGTCCAAAATAGGATGAGACTGCCCAAGGGACAAACTCAAAATAGCACCCGCAGTGGACCGACCTATACCTGGCATCGCTACCAGCTCATCTAGGTCATGCGGCAAGTCGCCATGGTGATGCGCAATACTCAGCTTTGCGCACTTGTGTAAGTTCCTAGCGCGAGCGTAATACCCTAACCCCGACCAATGGGCCAAGACTTCGTCTTCAGGGGCATCAGCAAGCGCTTCCAAGCTAGGGAAGCGCTGCATGAACTTTTCATAATAGGGAATGACCGTGGCAACTTGCGTTTGCTGCAACATGATTTCCGACACCCACACTCGGTAGGGTGTCTTCTCTTGTTGCCACGGCAGGTGCTTACGGCCGTGCTCTTCAAACCACTCAAGAACGTGTTGAGAAAATGTCTCAACACTCACAGCATCAACCATTTATTTAAACAAGCCTTTCAGTGCATCCTTAGCTTTATCAACCGCTTCGTCTTTAGCTTCAGAGGCCTTAGCTTTTAGCTCTTCCTTCTTAGCATCAGCCGCCGCTTGTGCTGCAGCTTTTGCCTCATCGGCTTTTGCTGATGCTTGTGCTTTTAGCTCATCAGCCTTTGCATCGGCAAGGGCCTTTGCTTGGTTCTTCAAGTTACCAGTGATGTTGTCTTTCATACCCGTAAGAATTACGCCTGCAAAGTTCTCTGATAACTCTGTAAACGTGCCACGAATAGGCACATCAAGCTTTACACCTTTGAGTGATTCTAAATCTGCACCACCTTGACCTTGAGCTGTACCTGTAATCAATGTTGTCATGGTGTAGTCCACATTCTCTTGTGGTAAATCTACTTGACCTGTTCCACTTAGACGCAACAGAGGCGACCGCATATCCAAATCATCAGACGTCATAACGCCGTTGGTAAATAACCCACTCACAGTTAATGATGAGAAGTCAGTCTTTACGTCGCCCTCTTCCTCATCCAACGTTTGCCCCGTTAACGCAGCTTTAGCACGTCGAATTTGATAACCGATATTAATGCCGTTAAGTGAACCATCAGTAAACGCTGTATTGAATGTGCCATTCAAACCCGCTTTGATTGCATTAACGGTGTTGCCGCCAGTTGTGATGTCTGCAGCCACTTCACCACCACCACTCAAGAATGAATCGTCTTGAGTTAGGTCTGCTAACAGTGGGTCTGCCTGAATACCTGCCAATGTCATTTTCACGCCATAGCTAGGTGTCTCGCCAGAAACATCTAAACCTACTGTGCCGTCAAACTGGCCTTCGTAGAGTGAAGCTGTCATGTCTTGCAAAGCAATTTTGCCAGCGCTGGCTTTCAATGGAACAACAATGTCTTTAGTCGTTAGGTTACTAATTTTTACACTACCCACACTAAACGTACCGTCGATATCCAGATCACGCATCATCTCTAATGGCAGCTCTATAGGTGCATCAGGATCAGACGGTGCCGCATCTTCAGCAGTTGCATCATCAGCTGACTCGCCACCTTCTGTCTCGTCACCCGTTGGTGGCAAGTAACGATCAAGATCAATCTCGTCAACGTTAAAGTCAAAACGCACCGGCGGCACACTACCTTCTAATGATGGCAAGCTTGCCTTTCCGCTAAACGTTGTATCGTCTAGCTTAATCGTTAAGTCGTTAAGTGCCGCACTGGCAGGTGTCGCCGCAAGTGCTAGCGATAGGCTTGCTTTGCTCAATACTGCTTCATCAGCGGTTACTGGCGCTTCAATACCCAGCTTGGCAAACATCTCTCTTGGGCTGAATTCATTACTCTCGATATTGCCTGTAATGGTTGGCTCAGTATCTAAGTTAGCCACATTTATAGCACCGTTAAGTTCAAGCCCTAAAGCACTTAAGTTCAATGAGGAAACATCGATAATTTGATCGGCCAATTGCGCACTGACATCAGCGCCCAAAGCCAACACTAATTCTCCATTAGGCAAAGAACCTCCTTTGGCATCGGTGTTTAAGCTAAACCCTTTGACGGTATAAACCTGCCCATCCAGATCCATCATTAGCTCTCCCGAGCCTTTAATGTCTGCGTTCAAATCCATGCTGTTACTAGCAACGGTAAAGTCCACGTTCAGATCAAACGGCTTTTCTAGCTCGATAGCACCCGTCACTAAGTTGAAGTCTGTTAATGATGCATCCATACCTGTTATGGCATCGTTCCACGTCACATTGGCATCGAGTATTTCAATACCACCGACAGCCAATGCCGCTATGGTTGGCCCACTACCCTCAACCTCTTTGGTGACTTCTGCATCACCGTTTTCTTCTGTGGTGGTTGTGGTCGTACTTTTAATGAGGTCGTCCCAATTGGTCGTACCGTCTGCAGAGCGTTGCAAATCAATGTTCAAGCCTTTGAGCTGAACAGTACGCACGTTGATCTCGCGCTTAATCAATGGCAGAAGCTCGATTTTGACATCGGCACCACCAATGGCTGCGAAAGGCAACTCGCCGAAGCCGTCTGCGTTGGCGACAGATATCTGCCCAATCGATAAACCTGCCCAAGGGAAGAATGACGGACTTAGATCGCCAGCGATTTCAAGATCGCGGCCTGTTTGTTCTTTGACCTGATTTTGAATAGTCTCTTTAAAATTGTTCCAGTCCACCAGGTGAACCATTGCCGCGATGCCAACGCCTACGACCAAAACCAACACCACAATCGTACCGAGCAGCCACTTCAGGAGTTTCATTTTAATGCCTCATAACTTCAATAGCGGGTCTAGGACCGCACTTGGGAAACAAACTTACGTGTTCTAGTGAGAAGTGTATCTCACAGACTGTGCCGACTTTGTGAACGTCCCGTACATGTCACGTTGGTATACAACGCTGGTCTTTTTAACGGCCATAAAAGTCAGTAAATTGACTCGAAAAGCCGTCTAGCGAGACCTGTCAGTGCCGAACCTGTGACAAAACGCAGATTCGACTAGTCTGCCGTGTAATCGCCTGATTTTCCGCCACTTTTTTCCAGCACACGGATATCAGTCATGCGCATGCCACGATCAACCGCTTTACACATGTCGTAAATCGTAGCCAAAGCCACCTGCAGACCAATAAGTGCCTCCATTTCCACACCAGTTTGCGAGCGAGTCTCAGCGCGCACCTGACATTCAACCGACGTCTCGTCATCTAGCGTGACAAATTCAACATCAACCCGCGTCAGACCAATGGGATGGCAGAGAGGAATAAGGTCACTGGTGCGCTTGGCAGCCATAATGCCAGCCACCCGCGCAATACCCAGTACATCCCCCTTTTTATGGGTGCCCGCGCACACCATCTCGTACGTGTTTGGCAACATCGTGATTTTTCCACCTGCAACGGCAACCCGATGGGTCACAGCTTTATCACCCACATCCACCATATGGGCGTCACCAGCGGCGTTGAAGTGCGTCAATTCAGAGGATGTGTCGGACATTGGGGTCTCATATTGTTGCGGTATTGGGTATTATTCGAGCATATAGATATTCGGACATAATCATGGCCATAAAGGTCAAATTTTTTGCAAGCCTGCGCGAGCAGCAGCCCGAAGGGCTTAAAGAGGTCGATGCGACTGGTATCCAGACTATCAATGATGTGTGGGAACGGGCTACATCGACACAGTTGATGCCGACTCACGTGCTGTGCTCGGTGAACTTAGAACACCGCGAACCGCATGAAGCGGTCAGTGACGGCGATGAAGTGGCGTTTTTCCCACCCGTGACAGGCGGCTAATGGCTGTTCATCTCAAAGAGCTACCGTTTGAGCCTGCTGCCGAGATAGCAGCCTTTGAGGCGTCCCTGTCTAAGGCAAGCTTCGGTGCGAC
>CALKLO010000064.1 GCA_937991945.1 uncultured Granulosicoccus sp. | reverse complement strand
CCCTCTTCTTTGGAATCTACCGAGAAATCGACAATGTACAGGCCTGAGAGCTTGTCAGTGATCTCATCGACCTCTGCTCGGAAAGGCACGGACTCATCAAAGTAATGAACAAACACATCGTTGAGTTCGTTTTTAGGGGCGATGACAGCCAATGCGATCATGATGGCACCCATTCCCCAAAACAACGGGCGACGGAAGCTGATAACAAAGTTTGCCAGTCCATCCATCAGTGTTGCTTTGTTAGCATCGCGTACTTTTCCTTTAGCCGGTAGTACTGCCGATAAGGCCGGGAGGAACGTTACCGCCAAGATGAACGCAAACATAACACCCATCGCGGTGATATTGCCAAGGTCTCTAAAAGGCGGTGCGTCACTGAAATTTAGACTTAAAAATCCCACGGCGGTAGTTACGGAGGTTAGGAAAATAGGCGAAAAGTTGATACGCAGACTTTCAATAACAGCGGCTTGACGCTCCATGCCTTTGCGCATGTTTTGATAAAAGGTGACTAAAAAGTGCACGCAATCGGCAACGGCCAAGGTCAGTATGAGGGTTGGTGCTGAGGCCGATGGAGGCGTCAGTTTTATACCTAACCAACCGGCCGTACCCATTGCTGCAAGAATAGACAGGAGTACAACCAGAACCGTTGCAACCATGGCAACCGGGCTGGCAATAAGGAGTAATACACCCACAATAATGACACCAAAAGCCATCGGTATGATGGTAGTCATGTCAGTGATACTGGCCTCAGAGAACGCTTGGTTAAGCAGCACTAAGCCTGAGGTAGTAAATTTTATATCGGGGTATTGCTGCTCCATGTCGGCAATCATGGCGCGTACATATTCTACCGCTTCCTGCACGGCGAGCATGGGGTCTTTAGCTGTTCGCTCTGCGGCAGGTATTGCGCGCTGCTCATCGGTGAGCTCTGCTGGCATCTCCATTGTGACGTTGACACCTGTCACTTGCGAGTTAGGCGCTAACAGCTTTTTAACAATAGTTGGCTGAGCCATGGCAACTTTGCGAATGCGCTCTAGCTCTACAGGCGTCAGCGCATCGATGTCTTCAACCAAGTCAGCAACGATTAGGTCGTCTTCCTCGGCATCCATGTGTTGATAATTGGTTAAAGAGTCAACACGAATAGAGAAAGGCACTTGCCAAGACCGCTCTGTAAGGTCGGCAACGGCTGCTAGTGTCTCAGCCGTAAAGACGTCTCCATCTTTAGGCTCAATCATGATCAGAACGTTATCTGATTTTGTATAAGACTCTTGCAACTCTTCAAAAGCTAGGAGCTGCGGATTGTCTTTACTGAAAAACACCCGGTAATCATTAGTAAATGACAGGTTTTTACCACCAGACGCTATTGCCATAGTTGCAATAACAGTCAGTATGATTACCAGCCATCGATTACGTACCACCCATGCGGCGTAACGTTCAATCATCTAAGTACCCTCGATACAACATTAAGCATTACCTTCACGCAGCTGCGCTAAGGTTTCATTAAAATAGTCGGTTTCAAGATGGTGGAGCAACGTATCCGTTTGCTCTTGTGTCATCAATGGTTGCCACTGCAATCCGTTTAACATGGCTTGTATGAGTGTGGTCACAGCCCGGCCAGGGTTACTCACCCCCATTTCGGCCAACGGTGTTTCGTACGACCGTAGTAGTTGCCCGCCGTAACACATGGACCACATGCCATAGACAAGCTCTGCCGCATTCAACTCACCCGGCGGAAGGTCTCCATCGTCCATAGCGTCTTTAAAAATACTGGCACACAAGGTAATAATGCTGGCTTCTAGTGAGCGAAAAGCACTCAGGCTGTCATCGGCGACCTTATTCATAACGCCGTCGATATTCATGTACTGCATCATGTACAAGTCACGCGGCTCAACGTTGAGCCAAAGCTCGTGAGCCGTTTGAAACGCCAGTAAACGTTCGCGGTGAGTGCCAGGATATTGTTTGGCCTTTTCACCCAGCAGCAGTAAACCTTTCATGCACTGCATGCATAGCTGAATGAGCATTTCCTCTTTACAAGAAAAGTGCTGGTAAATCGTACCCTTAGAATATTCCGCTTTCTCAGCGACTAGGTCCATGCTGAGCTGATGGAACCCGTTCTCGTGCAACAGCTCCCTGCCCAACTCTAGGAACAGGTCGTGCCGTTGTTCTAGTTCACGCTGTTTTCGTGATTGTGCGGGCATGAATGGAATTTGAAAGAGAACGAAAAGCTGGGTAACAGCTTGAAAAATGTGCGCGGATTAAGACAACAACCGCCACGTGTGGCACCGACTATAAGTAAGAACTCACCAAAATACAACCATATCGTCAAAATATGACGGCTTGTATATAAAATGACAAGAAACTCAATAAATGGATATTAACGAGGGCAATACGGGGGCCAAGTCCCTGTTGCGATTCATGGCATCCCGCAGGCATACGCCATTGACGATCTAATGTGCATCTTCAGCAAAGCTTTTGTACACTAATCCACTGCTCTGTAACCCGTCGAAAAAGCGCTATGACCATCGAACTGTGGCTCACATTTGCTGCGGCATCT
>CALKLO010000063.1 GCA_937991945.1 uncultured Granulosicoccus sp. | reverse complement strand
AAGATAGACGCTTTTGGGTTCTCTTGAATTTGTCGTGCCTTATCGCTTTCTTGGTAGGTGTACCAAGTAAATCCGGCATCGTCGAAGTGTTTTAATAGGACGACGCGGGAGTGCGGTTGCCCTGTCGCATCAGCGGTGCTCAGCATCATAGCTGTGGCATCGAGTATTTTCTGATCACGTGCGTCTTGAAGCCAATGCTCAAACTGTTTGAAAGGGCTTGGCGATAAGTCAGAGCTGCTCAGTGTGTTGGCTGTGTAGTCGCGGCGCGCCTCGATAAGGCTATCGCGTGCGTCGTTGTTCGAGCCTTGCTTGTTATCAGATGTCATGTGCTTAGGATACTCCAGTTGAAAGGCGGCTGGCGCCAACAGCCAGGCAAAGCCAACCCATGATGAGTAGTGCTCCGCCAATAGGTGTGATCATGCCTAATCGGGTTATACCGGTAAATGCCATGGCGTAGAGGCTGCCAGAAAAGACGAGTACGCCAAGGGTCATGAAAATTCCGGAGGCTCGCAGCCAGCTGGCTCCACGGCCATTATTCGTGTGTAACAGCAGCAAGCCTGTGACTAGAAGAGCAAGAGCATGTCCAGAATGGTAGGTCACCGCAGTGCCGTACCAGGAGGTGGCTTTTGCATCGAGAATATTTTGTAACGCATGGGCACCAAAGGCGCCAGTCATCACTGCGCTGGCGCCGAGCAGCGCGCCGACAACTAAAATCCACTTGTTCATAGGTTTACCGAGTAGCTCTGGTAATATCTTGGGCCATTATCAGATCATTTTTTGGAGGATAGACATGCCCTCATTCGATGTAGTGTCGGAAGTGGATCAACACGAGTTGAGCAATTCTGTTGATCATACACAACGAGAGATTGGTAATCGGTTCGACTTTAAGGGCACTTCTGCCAAAGTTGAGTTAAGTGATGGCAAAATTATGCTGTTCGCTGACAGCGATTTTCAAGTCCAACAAATTCACCCTGTTTTGTATCAAAAACTCACCGCTCGAGATATTGATATTGGCTGCTTAGAGGCCGGTAAAGTTGAAAACAGTGGCAAAGGTGTTAAGCAAGCCATTGTTGTGCGCCAAGGCATTGATAAGGAGACTGCGAAGAAAGCGATAGCTAAAATCAAGGAATCTAAGATTAAAGTTCAGGCCCAAATTCAAGGCGAGCAGCTACGAGTGACAGGGAAAAAGCGTGATGACTTGCAAGCGGTCATGAGCATGCTGAAGGCTGCCGAAATGGATTTGCCCATGCAGTTCCAAAATTTCAGAGACTGAATGAACTCGTTCATTGCACAAATATCGCTCAGCCTGCTGCGTGACGATGAGCGACTAGCCTGTGGGTCGTAGATAAATATCGTAGCGCGTGTTGGGTGATTGAATTTCAATTGTCTGACCCGTGAACGGCTGAGATGCGGGTAAACGATCAGCACCCTTAGGGCGTTTAACGACCACGCGTTGAGCGGCGGTAAACAGTGCTGCATCTAGCAAAGCCCCTGATAGGTTTTCATTCGCTGGCGGCAGTAAGGTTTGCAAAATTTGCATGCCTTTTTTTGAGTCGGCTTTTTTACGAACCCTGTGTGGATACATGGGATCTAGATAAACTACGTCGGTCTCGAGATTGCTGAGCATCTCGCAGGCATCTGCATTCAGCAGCGTAATGCGCTCGCAAGTCTCTTTGCACTGATCGTCGAGTTTTGCGATATCTAGAGAGCTCGACAAGACAGCATGTACGAGTGGGTGTTGCTCAATTAATATTACATCGCATCCCATACTGGCCATAAGCCAGGCGTCTTGGCCCCATCCACCTGTTGCATCAACCACACACGGTTTGCGCAAACGCCGCTTTTCAAATGAGGCCACGCCGAGTGCTTTTCTAAGCGGAGCAGCCCCGTGACCAGGTTCTCGAGTCCGGTGCCTAGACTTACCTTCAGTAAAGTCTAATCGTTGCATTAAGCCCTGAGGATTTATGAGGCTCAGCGGACCATCCACCCGCTTGAGTACCCACTGTTCATCAGCAGGTTCACAGACAACGGTGAGTCCTAGCTCGGCATAAATAAGCTCGTCCTGCGGATAGGCCGGATCAAGGACCGCAACAACGTTTGGAGGCGTCCAGTTGCTCACGAGTACCGTACACTGAACATAGTGAATACCCAGAACCTATGCGTGTGAAAAAACCAACTCCTGAAGCTCATGAGCGACGACTGAAATTGCGAGTGGCCATTAAGGTGCTCATGTACGTAGCGGTTGCGGCTGTTCTGTATGTATTTTTTGCCGCTATCAGGACGGGCAGTGGAAAGGTACCGGAGGTGCCATCCAAAAAGGTTGACGTGGGTGACATGGAGCCCGGTCAGACCCGTTTCCTGACTTGGGAGGGCAGACCTGTCGTGATCTACCGTCGTCAAAGCGCAGATTTTGCGCAATTGCGAACCCCTGACGACCGGCTTGAAGACGAGAATTCGAGCAGCTCTACTCAACCGACTACCGCAGAAAATGCGTATCGCTCTGTCGAGCCTGACTGGTTCGTGGCAATTGCGTTGGGCACAGATTTGGGTTGTTCCTTGGAATTTTTGCCGCCAACTACCGAGCCTTTCCAGCAACGCCCTTGGGTGGGTGGTTTTGTGGACACGTGTCGAAAGTCTAGATATGACTTGGCTGGTCGCGTCTATGAATCGCAGTACGCCACTAAAAATCTGGTGGTTCCAAGCTATGCCGTCAAGCAAAACATCCTTATCCTCGGGCGTTAGGAGAGGAGCGGGTGCAAGCGCGGGTGCAAGCGCGGGTGCTGGTGGGCACAGTGGCGCACGCAGTCGCATTAGCTCGTATCGCTTAGTAATGAGGGGGTAATTCATCGACAGCCGTGGGGGCTGCGCCTCCGGCTGACGAACCCGCCATGCGATTCATGAGCTCTTCTTGCTGAAGCTGCAAACGCTCTATGTCTTTGTATTGACGCAAAATGACCTCGTTGAGCTGTTGAACAGTGTTCTCCAGCTCCATCATTTTTAGCTCTAACGATTCGATGTGTGCCTCGGTTAGGGGCAGTGATTCACTCATTGGATGGGCCTTGATAGAGATAAAGAGCAAGGTTTAGGCGTTACAACCTTGTATGCAATACATTATGATAGATTCCTGCGCTTACAACCAAGACCGAATACGATTTGTGGCTTTAACACCTGACGATATCAAATCCATCGCCCATCTAGCTAGATTGGGCGTTGAAGAGGACGCACTTGCGCCGCTTGCAGCCGACCTGTCGAGCATGCTCACTCTCGTGGAGCAATTGCAGGCGGTCGATACAACAGGCGTTGAGCCCATGGCACACCCAGCCAGCGCGTCATTGCTGCTGCGTGACGATGTCGTCACTGAGCCTAATCAGCGCGAGACTCTGCAAGCTCCGGCGCCCGCAACTCAGGATGGCTATTTCCTGGTACCGCGCGTCATTGAATAATTGAAAGCACCACGTTTTCTCCAGAACTGACAACAGGCTTTTCTCAACATGCATGACAAGACGCTTGCACAGCAAGCAGCGCTCCTCGCCAGTGGCGAGCTTAAGAGCGTTGAGCTTGTAGACCACTACCTAACTCGCATCGAACGCTTAAATAGCAACTTGAATGCGTATATTTTGGTCGATGAAGATCGAGCCCGTGAAGCAGCTGTGGCTGCTGATGCCAGGCTGCAAAAAGGCGAGGGTGGTCCTTTGACCGGTATTCCCATCGCCCACAAAGATATCTTTTGTACCAAAGACGTCCGAACCACGTGTGGTTCGCGAATGCTTGAAAATTTTATCGCACCCTACAATGCAACCGTCGTCGATAAGCTGAACGATGCGGGCGTGGTGACATTGGGTAAAGCCAACATGGATGAATTTGCCATGGGCTCATCCAATGAAAACAGTTTTTTTGGCTCGGTGGCTAATCCTTGGCAACACGATCGGGTACCTGGTGGTTCTTCTGGTGGCAGTGCCGCTATCGTGGCTGCACAATTAGCGTCTGCCGCGACAGGTACTGATACGGGTGGCTCTATTCGCCAACCCGCTGCGTTTTGTGGCGTTACGGGTATTAAACCTACGTATGGACGAGTCTCTCGCTACGGCATGATCGCGTTCGCATCCAGTTTGGATCAAGGTGGGCCACTAGCGCGTACCGCCGAAGATTGCGCATTGCTACTTCAAGCGATGTGTGGACATGACCCTCGCGATTCCACCAGTAGCTTAACGGACGTGCCAGATTTTTCTGCGACGCTTAACGACGATATTAAGGGACTGCGTATTGGTGTTCCTGAAGAATATTTTGCGCAAGGCTTAGAGGCGGGTGTTGCCGATGCCGTAAAGACTGCCTTGGCAGAGTTGGAACGAGCCGGCGCAATACTCAAGAGTATTTCATTGCCTAACCAAGGTTTGTGTATCCCTGCTTATTACGTTATTGCACCGGCTGAAGCGTCCAGTAACTTGTCGCGTTTTGATGGCGTACGGTTTGGTCATCGTGCTGAAAACCCGCAAGATCTTGAAGATTTATACAAGCGTTCTCGTGGCGAAGGGTTTGGCCCTGAAGTTAAGCGACGAATTTTAATTGGTGCCTATGCGTTGTCCGCAGGCTACTACGACGCTTACTACCGAAAAGCCCAGCAAGTGCGTCAGTTGGTTACTAATGATTTTACTGAAGCTTTCAAAGAGGTTGATGTTATCGCAGGTCCTACAACACCTACGACAGCCTTTTCCCGAGGCGAAAAATCCAGCGATCCAACCGCTATGTACTTGAACGATTTGTTCACGGTATCGGCCAACTTGTCCGGCTTGCCTGGTTTGTCTGCACCGTGCGGGTTTTCCAATGGATTGCCTGTTGGCTTGCAGCTGATCGCACCCGTAAACGAAGAAGCACGGCTTCTGAATCTTGCGCACCAATACCAGAGCGTCAGTGACTGGCATTTACAGTCGCCCGTGGCCAACGATTAAAGGTTTATAAATTATGTCTTGGGAAACCGTTATCGGGCTGGAAATTCACGCGCAGCTCGCCACACGTTCTAAAATATTTTCAGGCGCATCCACCGCCTTTGGTGCTGAGCCTAATACACAGGCCTCGCCTGTTGATTTAGGTTTGCCGGGTGTTTTGCCGGTTGTTAATAAAGACGTGGTACGCATGGCTGTACGTTTTGCGTTAGCGACAGGCGCCGATATCACTAAACGCTCTGTGTTCGCGCGTAAAAATTACTTTTACCCTGATCTTCCAAAGGGCTATCAGATATCACAGATGGCGTTCCCTATAGTCGGGGAAGGCTCCATCACTGTGACCTTGCCCAATGGCGAGGAGAAAGTTATAGGCTTAACGCGCGCTCATCTTGAAGAAGATGCTGGAAAGTCAGTGCACGATCTGTTTGAAGGGTGCACCGGTATTGATTTGAATCGTGCAGGTACGCCGTTGCTGGAAATTGTGTCAGAGCCTGACATGCGTTCGGCGGTTGAAGCAGTCGCTTATGCTCGATACATTCATTCGTTGGTTCGTTATATAGAAATCTGCGATGGCAATATGCAGGAAGGCTCCTTCCGGTGTGATGCAAACATATCCATTCGACCTATGGGCAGCGAAACCTTAGGCACTCGTGCAGAGATTAAAAATCTGAACTCATTTCGCTTCCTCGAGCGAGCCATTGATTTTGAGGTGGAGCGTCAAATAGACATCCTTGAGGATGGCGGCACCGTCATGCAAGAGACACGTCTTTATGATGCCGACAAAGACGAAACACGCTCTATGCGCAGTAAAGAGGAAGCTAACGATTACCGCTATTTTCCAGATCCTGACTTACCGCCACTCGTCATTGATGATGCGTTCATTGCATCGGTTGCGGCGACCATGCCTGAACTACCCACTAAGCGTCGAGCACGATTTGTTGAGACGTTTGAAATCTCAGCCATTGATGCGCAATCGCTATGCAGCGATAAGCAAACAGCCGATTACTTTGAAGCTGTATTTGAAGGGCAAACGTTTGCGCCTCGCTTGGCTGCAAACTGGATGCTCGGTGAGTTGTTTGGACGTATGAATAAAGAAGATGTTCAATTAAGTGATGTCCCTGTGAGTGCCGCTCAGCTGGGCAAACTGATCAGTCGTGTAGACGATGGCACCTTGTCTGGAAAATTAGGCAAACAAGTATTTGATGGCTTGTGGTCTGCCGAAGGTGAGGTAGATGACATTATTGAAGCGCGTGGCCTTAAGCAAATCACGGACACGGGCGCTATCGAAACCATGATTGATGAAGTCATCGCTGCCAACCCCTCGCAATTAGCGGAATATCGAGCCGGAAAAGAGAAGTTGCTGTCGTTCTTTGTGGGTGCCGTCATGAAGGCATCGAAGGGCAAGGCTAATCCTGCTCAGTTAAACCAAATACTTCGCGAAAAACTAAAAGGCTGAAGCCTAATGATCTGCTTGCGATTGAGTTCGCTCAACATCGCAACATGATCATTAGACTACTTAGCTTGTGCGGCCAACACGGTCGCTGGGTCCTGCCACTGGGTTTGGTGGCAGGACTACTAATGCCATGGGCGGCTCAGCCCATGCGCGCAGCTATCCCTGCTTGTATTGCTGTATTGCTGTTTCTCGCCGTGTTGAGGCTATTTCCTAATTCGTTATCAGCAACCCGTGATGTATCCGTTAATGACTGGTTGCAGAGTGCGAAAGTCGTCTTGTTATCCCAGCTTGCTTTACCGCTACTCGTTTTCAGTGTCGGTAGTGTGTTGAATGTACCGCCTGTGTGGCTATTGGCAGCAACCTTGGTAGCTGCAGCTCCTCCGATCTCAGGAAGTCCTAACTTGGTACTCCTGCTACGTGGAAACGGCGCAGCGGCTATGCGTTGGTTAATGCTGGGCACAGCGATACTACCGTTGACTTGCTTGCCTATTCTGTACCTCTTGTATCCAGAGCAATCTGCCTCCATCATGTTTCGGCCTTCGTTGGTTCTTTTGATGTTGATAGTTGGGTCGGTGGGTAGCGCTCTACTGTTTTTGAAAGTGACTCAGAGGCTTGATGTTTCCCCTGCGCCTGATGTACTCGACGGGGCCTCGGCTGTGGTTTTGGCGATGATGGTGGTGGGTCTTATGTCGGCCGTGCATGAGCCTGGGTTAGAAATGGTCGCCGTAGGTAAAATGCTGCTCGTTGCCGTTGTAATTAATGGCGGGTTACAACTTGCAGGTGCCATGCTTGCAAAATGGCGTAATTTGTCTAGTGAAAATACCATCACTCAAGGTGTTGTGATGGGAAACCGAAATATCGCTTTGTATCTAACTGCGCTGCCTGCGGTGCAAATAGAACCCTTATTACTTTTTATCGCCTGTTATCAGGTGCCGATGTATTTGACCCCTTTAATTGGCGATGTTTTCTACCGTCGTCTGGAGTAAAACCTAATGCGAGAACGCGATAAGCTACAGAAATTTCTGGTGGAGTCGTGTGATGTTCGTGGTCATTTAGTACAACTGGATGACACGTGGAGCGAAGCTGTGGCTCGCACAGAATATCCTGCGCCTGTTCGTCAAATACTGGGAGAAGCTTTTGCCGCCGCTACGTTGTTGGCTAGCACCATTAAGTTTGACGGGAAAATAACACTGCAAGTTCGCGGTAATGGTCCCATACACTTGCTGGTTGTGCAGATTACCAATGAGCGTAAGGTGCGTGGATTAGCCCGTTGGGATGAAGTGCCGGAATCTGCTCAGTTAGCCGCAGCCTTCGGTACTGAAGCACGCATTACGATCACCATTGAAGCGCGCGAGTATGCAGAGCCGTACCAAGGTATCGTGCCGCTAGAAGGGGACAACTTGGCGGAAGCACTACAACTGTATTTTAAAACAAGTGAACAACTGCCGACACGTTTGTATCTAGCGGTAACCGACACTACAGCCGCAGGTGTGTTGATTCAAAAGTTGCCAACGGAAGAACAAACTTCGTACGATGAAGACGGCTGGCAACGAGCGTCCGTTTTGTGTGAAACCTTAAGCGATACAGAGCTGTGCACGGATGACACAGAAACACTGTTGCATCGTATTTTTCATGAAGAGCGAGTACGTGTGTTCGATGCACAAGATGTGTGTTTTCACTGTAGCTGCTCGCGTGAACGTACCGACAACATGTTGTTAGGTTTAGGCCAGGCTGAAGTCGATAGCATTGTAGAAGAGCAGGGGAAAGTAGAGATAACCTGCGAATTTTGCGATGCCTTCTATGGCTATGATGCTATCGATGCAGCCGCTTTGTTTAAGGGCGTATCAAGCGCTGCTCTGATCGACTCAGAGGGGGCCGGCGGAACACCTGACATTACCAAGCACTAGCGTTTGTATATTGACACATGTCAAGTTTTTACCTGAGTTTACCTTTGCATCACGTAATTCGGTAATAGTACGGCCCCAATACCTGTCGCATTACAAGTATTGGGGAATTAAGCTGGTTATACTTTGTCTCTTGTTTGAACACAATACGGATTGACATGACATTGAACACCCGGATGTATAATGCTGTAAACAGGCACACGCGACTCGGTGTTCGTGCTGTGTTGACATTATGCTTAGCCCCGCTCGCTGTGAGCCACGCTATTGCTGACCCAGTAGTCACTGGAAATGTAATTTCCTGGCCTGACGATGGCTGGTACCAAGTACAAGACAGAGAAACGTTCACCAGTGTGTGTGAAGGTGGTCGCTCTTGTACGGTAGAAGACGGCACCTATGTCGTCATCAACCACTCAACGGGTGATCGATTCTCGCGAGTAATCGTTGGCGAAGCTGATACTACAATTACCGTTACTGGCAATGTTCTAAGCTGGCCTGACGATGGCTGGTATCAAGTACAAAACGCTGAAACCTATGAGACTGTTTGTGAAGGCGGAACATCCTGTGAGGTAGAAGCGGGTACGTACAACGTTATTAACCACACATTGTCCGCACGCTATGACTCTATTGTAGTTTCTGGTTCAGAACCTACAACGCCAGTTATACCCACGTCGAGCGAGCCAACGGTTGACGGTTCTCGAATCAGCTGGGCTGACGATGGTTGGTACCAAGTTCAAAACGCTGAAACCTACGAAGAAGTTTGCCAAGGCGGACGATTTTGCGACGTCGATCCAGGCACTTACAAAGTGATCAACTTAAGCACTCAAACGCGCTATGACGATATTGTAGTTGGAGCGGGTTACACGCCAGATCCAATTGCATCTCCAGATGCTGATGACCCGTTTGGCTCGTTGTTAGAAATAGATCCTGAAGTAGCGGTCATCGGCGGTGCTCCGACACAACCGAAAAACCTAAGACTCGATTTGGTATCCAACAATTGGGCTGAGATCAGTTGGGCGCCTGCAAATGATGATGGCGAAGTCGAGCAATACAACATCTACCGAAGTGATGGCGTGGTTTACACCATACGAGAAGATGAGACTGACCCGAGTGGTGGTGCGCAAGCTGAAATTGATAAGTACTGGGACACAACATCGTTTATCGACTGTAACTTCACACGATTTGCTGCGCGGGTTCATGCTTGTTCTACGAACCAGCCAATACCGGGTCAAACATACACGTATGAAGTTACCGCTGTTGATAACCTAGGTTTAGAGTCCGCAGCTTCAGAACCATTAACGATTACGTACTTACTAGAGCAAGATGCTCCTGTGCCTTTATACCGTGATTTTTATAAAGGTGAAAACGATACGTTTGTAAACGATACGGCTCTGTCAGATATTGACAACTGGCTAGGTGATTTTTCATTGGTCTTTGCAGATGAGTTCAATGGTACGAGCATTGATGAATCAAAGTGGAACACAGGATTGACCTGGGGCGATTCACGAATCATTAATGGCGAGCAGCAATATTTCGTTAACACCCAAGACGACCCTGAGTTTGGCTACGATCCGTTTACTTTCACGGGTGAATCAATGGTCATTAACGCAATACCGGTTCCAGATGAGCTTCGTGAAAATCTACCACCAGTGTGTGCGGAAGAAGACCCAACAGGTTTAGATCGTTGCGAGTTTTTATCGGGTGCTTTGTCTACACATGACAAATTCCAATTCATCTACGGTTACACAGAAGGGCGTTTTAAAGTCAGTGACGTGTCCGGTGCTTTGTCTAGCTTCTACTTGTACCATCGCTACCCGGGCACCGGTGTTAAGTACCACGCGCCTGAAATCGATATTGTTGAGTACTTAGGTGAAAACCCGTTCGGTGACGAAGATGCGTTTCAGACGTATCACTTTGCAGATCCGAATACGCGTCAAACTCGAAGTGCCCCAACGATGTCACACGCCAACCCCGAAGGTGGTTCGTACGCAGAAGATGACGAATGGCATACATTCGGTGTTTTGTGGGAGCCACAGCTGGTCATTTGGTACATCGATGGTGTAGAAGTACAGCGCTTATTTGGACCGCAGGTATCTCGTCAGCCTATGAATATCGTTAACTACTTAGTTGCTGGTAGTGCATGGGCTCCAACTCCTGATGTGACAGATACTGCTTCTTTTCCTATTCAGTTCGAAGCAGATTACATCCGTGTTTATCAGCGTGAAGCATTTACTGGCACTGCCACTTTCGGCGAGTAAATCTAGCTAGCAGCAGGACCGTTGTCGCCCACACGTGAGCGGCAGCGGTTCTTTACGTTTTACCGTTGCAAACTGGGCATTTAGGATTCTTACGCAGCTGAATCTCGTTCCAGTCCATGGATAACCCGTCGAACAAAACCAGTCGACCCGCCAAGCTATCACCGATGTTGGTTATCAGTTTCAGTGCCTCTATGGCCTGAACACATCCCACCATGCCAACCACTGGCCCTAGAATGCCAGCCTGAGCACAGGTGTCGACACTGCTGTCACCTTCGCCGTACAGGCATCGGTAGCACGGCGTGTCCTCTTGACGTGCGTCATAGACGCTGATTTGCCCATCGAATCGAATGGCCGCTCCACTGACCAACGGCACTTTGTGTTTTACGCATGCCGCATTCACGGCGAAACGGGTAGGGAAGTTGTCGCTGCAATCCAAAACGACCGTACACGTGGGGACCAGACTGTCTAGATCTTCCTCATCCAGTGCATAGTCAATGGTATGTATGTCGCATTCAGGGTTAATGTCCAGACAAGCGGTTTTGGCCGATGTGGTTTTTAGCTGGCCGACGCGCTCTGTCGTGTGAGCTACTTGCCGCTGAAGGTTCGATATTTCCACCGTATCGAAATCAGCAAAGCTCAGTTTCCCCACCCCAGCTGCCGCTAAATACAGCGCTGCGGGGGAGCCTAAACCACCGAGTCCTATGACTAGGATGTGGCTTTGACTAATGAGTGCTTGTCCAGATTCACCAATCTGCGGAAGATTCGTGTGTCTGCTGTATCGCTTATCGGGTGTCAGGTCCATAATTGACAGCATAACGTTTTACGGAGCTTTGGCATGAATTTCCTCGCCCACTCATTGTTGGGTTTTGATGACAGCGCCCTTATCGCAGGCCAGTTTTGTGGTGATTTTGTCCGTGGTCGGGATTTGTCCCGCTTTCCCGCAGGCGTTGAGCATGGAATTCGCTTGCACCGGCACTTAGACCGATTTACCGATACCCACCCAGGGCTACAGGCGTTTCGTCAGGGCATGGTTGATACCCCGAGGCGATTTAGCGGCATAGTTGTTGATGTGTTGTTGGATCACTACTTGGCCAAACACTGGGAGCGCGTTAGCGATATTTCGCTGAGCCAACATGCCATGAATACGCATCGGGCGTTACGAGAGTACGAATCCTATTTCCCTGACTCGCTTAAGCGATTTTTGGCCGCATTGGAGGAATACGACATCTTGGAAAATAATCAGCACTTGGCCTCTATTGAACATACGTTATTTAGGTTGTCTCAACGCTCACCGAAGTTTGCTGCACTAGCGTTGAGCCAGGCGCAGTTGAAACCCTTGAGTGAATCACTACATGATAGTTTCAAGTTGTTTTATCCAGAGCTTGAGGCCGCGGCTCATCACTACCTAGCGGACAATTCGTTGCCCGGAGAAGAATCACGTGAGTGAACGAAAAGGTCGGTCTGATTCTGTATTACCGGAGCGTGGGGCATTCAAACGAAAGCCAGGATTGCCGTTGGCTAACCGCGAGCTAAGCTTTCTGGCGTTTGATGAACGCGTCTTAGCGTTAGCATCTGACCCACAAGTTCCGTTGCTTGAAAGACTACGCTTTCTTTGCATCTCGTCCAGCAACCTAGACGAGTTTTTTGAAATTCGTGTGGCCGGACTTAAGCAAAAAATTGAAGGTGGGCTGGAATCAGCCGGTATAGATGGTCTATCACCGAGTCAGGAAATGCTGGCAATCAACCAGCAAACACATTTGCTAGTTGAGAAGCAATATCAGTTGCTCAACGATGTGCTTATTCCTGAGTTAGCAGGGCAAGACATTCGTTTTTTCCGGCGTGAAAGCTGGAGTACTGCGATGAGCGAGTGGGTTAAAGATTTTTTCATTAATAATATTGCACCTGTGCTGAGCCCACTGGGTTTAGATCCGGCGCACCCGTTTCCGCGTCTCACCAACAAGAGTTTAAATTTCATCATCGATTTGCGTGGTGTTGATGCGTTTGGCCGAGATTCTGGTTTTGCGTTGGTGCGTGCGCCCCGGTCCCTTCCTCGGGTTGTGCGCGTTCCCTCTGAAATCTGTGGAGTAAGGGATGGCTTCGTATTTTTATCATCCATTATTCATTCGCAAATAGGGTCTCTATTCAATGGTATGGATCCAGTCGGTGTCTACCAATTTAAAGTGACTCGTAACAGTGATTTATATGTCTCAGAAGAGGAAGTCGCTAACTTACGACGCGCTCTGGAAAGTGAATTAGTCCAACGAAACTTCGGACAAGCAGTACGACTTGAAGTAGCGGCTGACACGCCTAACCGAATAGTGCGATATTTACAACGCCAGTTTCGTTTAGAGGCGGACGATGTATATCACGTACATGGTCCGGTCAATCTGAATCGTTTAGTGTCCATCCCCGATGAAATTGACAGGCCAGATTTAAAATTCCCATCGTTTACACCAGAGGTGGCACCCGCCTATGAGTCGGGTATGAGTATTTTCGAAAATATTGCTCAGCGCTCACCCATAGTGTTTCACCATCCCTACGAGTCGTATGTTCCGGTTGTTGATTTGGTTAGGCAGGCAGCTGCAGACCCTGACGTGTTGGCTATCAAGCAAACCTTGTACAGGACGGGTCAAGAGTCAGTATTTGTTAGCGCGTTGATGGATGCGTCGCGTGCGGGCAAAGACGTAACCGTAGTTATCGAGTTGCGCGCGCGCTTTGATGAGGCGGCCAACATAGAGCTTGCTACCAGACTACAAGAGGCAGGTATACAAGTCGTTTATGGTGTCGTCGGTTTTAAAACGCACGCCAAAATGTTACTGGTTGTCAGGCGTGAAAAAAATAAGCTAGTGAAGTACGTTCATGTCGGTACGGGTAATTATCATACGACGACAGCGCGTGCATATACTGATATCAGCATGCTGACTAAAGACAAAGCGATTACAGAAGATGTGCATCGAGTTTTTACGCAGCTAACAGGCTTGGGGCAAACTCTAAATTTAAAACAGTTGTATCAGGCACCGTTTAAATTGCATGCGTTTATCATGAAGCGCATTGCACAGGAGTCCTGCGTTGCACGAAGCGGCGGAAAAGGCCACGTCATTGCTCGCATGAACTCACTGGTCGACCCGGGCGTCATTGAAGCACTATACGACGCCTCAGCTGCAGGTGTTAAAGTTGAGCTCGTTGTTCGTGGCATCTGCATGTTAAAAGCCGGTGTGCCGGGGCTGTCCGACAATATACGCGTGGTGTCTGTATTGGGACGCTTTCTAGAACACTCTAGGGTCTTCTGGTTCCGCAATGATGGGAAACAAAAACTCTATATCAGCAGCGCTGATTGGATGCCGCGCAATTTTTTCAATCGAGTAGAAATTGCTGTGCCCTTAGAAGGCGAGGCCTTGGCGCGCGTTAAGGAAGAGTGTTTAGATGTGTATTTGAAAGACAACACATTTGCCTGGCAGTTGGGAGCTGATGGTCGTTACGTACGAATCGAATCAGAGCCTGAAGAGCGATTCGGCGCGCAGCAGTTTTTGATTAACCGCTACAGTGGTAGTTCGTTCGAATATTAACGTTACCCGCCTTATATGGATGAACCCAAAAAGGGACGGCCAAAATAGCGGTACAACCCGGGTCAGCTATTTTGGTTTCTCAGTTTTTAGTTTGATAGTCACGTGCGTCAAACGCTCAGCTTCGGCAATGATCTCAGCATAGGTAAGAGGGTGTTCTTCCAACCAATGCTGAGGGGCCGATACCGTTATCTGCTCCTGTTTGATGGACACATTCAGTTCGTCCAAAGGTCTATCGTAACGACCTCTATGCAACAGCGCGGATAATCTGAGTAAGCTCAGCAACAGCGACAGGCGAGTGCTTTCATTGTCGGGTAGTGAATCAAATACGTCGTGTTCGATCTTACGCCGGTGATAGCGAACTAATATTGCGAGGGCTGTTTGCTCAGATTGAGTAAACCCGAGTAAGTCTGAGTTTTCTATGATGTAAGCGCCGTGCTTGTGATATTGCGTGTGGGCAACACCCATTCCAAGCTCGTGAAGTTTTGCAGCCCATACCAACAGGTCTAAATCCTTTTCAGGGTCAAGCTGCCAAGGTCCGCTCACTTGTCGAAAGAGCTTGCGAGAGGTTTGCTCTACTCTGTTAGCTTGACGAATATCAATAGAATAACGGGCCGTTAAATTTGCAATGGTTTGGCTTTGTATATCGATGTGTTCAGCTTTGCCGAGCATGTCGTATATAAGCCCTTCACGCAGCGCTACCTGACTGGCCTTGATGCATTTGATATCGAGCGTTTTCATTATCGCGCGAAGTACAGCGATACCACCAACGATGACTTGTGTTCGGCTTTGGCTAATGCTGCTGAGATTTAACGCCTGCACTGAACCGGCTTTGAGAATGAGTCGTGAGAGTTGGCGTAAACCATCACGAGTAATGGTACCGTCGCTAATAGAGAGTTCTGTCAGCATGCGAGCCGCAGCTTTTATTGTGCCGGAGCAACCAACGACTTCGTCCCAACCAAAGTGTTTGTAGGTGACAATTAGCGGTTGTAGCTCCAGTTGCGCTTCTATGGTTGCTTGTTTCATCGCAGCAGGTGTTACGTTCTGGCCTCCATTGAAAAAGCGATGGGTGTAGCTAACACACCCCATGTTGACGCTTTCCATCAGAGTGGGGTGTGGGCCTTGTCCAATAGCGAGCTCAGTACTGCCGCCACCAATATCAATGATGAGTCTTTTTTGGTTGTTATCGGGGTAGGTATGCGCAACCGCTGAATATATAAGACGAGCTTCTTCTCGGCCCGAAATAATCTCAATAGGTTTGCCCAACAAACGATTGGCTTCACGCATGAAGTGCTCGCGCTTCTTGGCCCGTCGCAGCGTATTAGTACCAACGACTCTGATGTTCTTGATCGGAACATCCCGAAGTCTTTCTGCATACTGTGCAAGAGCATCAAGCGCGCAAGCTTCAGTCTCAGGCAGCAGCCGTTTATTTTTATCCAGTCCAGCGCCCAAGCGAGTGGGCATTCTTAGGCTGTCTATTTTTCGTATGGAGTTGCCTTCTGGTTCGGCAATAACCATGTGAAAGCTATTAGAGCCTAAATCGATGGCCGCATATACGGACTTAGATGCTGGAGTGCTTGGGTTCATATCGCAGCGCTTTTGGGTATTTGGCCGTAGCTTATTCGTTCGTGATTGGCTAAGTCACGATCAGTATCAATAGATTGATAATTGTAGCTGGCGAATAACGATCGAACATCAGCACCTTGTTGGTACCCGTGCTCCAGCAATAAGTGAGCACCGTCAACGCCTACGCGTAAGCTAGCTTCAATAATATGCTCAAAGTCTTCTAGTCCACTTGGTCCACTGACCAGAGCGGTATAAGGCTCGTGACTTAGCGAGGGCAAGTGCTCATCATCCGTCGCTAAGTAGGGTGGGTTGCTAATGATCAACGCGGCGCTGTGTGACTGCACGGCATCTAGCCAACTTCCCTGATGTAAATGTACTCGCCCATGGCCTAAGCGTTGGATGTTATTGGCAGCCACTGCTAGTGCTTCAGGGTGTCGTTCAACAGCCACGATAAGACGATCAGGCATCTCTTGGGCTAATGCTAGCGCTATGGCACCAGAGCCTGTGCCCAGCTCAATGATACAACCCTTGGGCAATTGGGCTTCAAGCGCTAATGCTTTTTCAACCAGAGTTTCTGTATCGGGACGCGGCACGAGAACACCGGGTGCCACCTCTAGCGGTAACGACCAGAATTCTTTGGCGCCCGTTAAGTAGGCAATCGGTTCACCACTCAAGCGTCGTTGAAGTAACGACTCAAGTGCCTCACACTGGCTTGTTGTTACTGTTTTTTCAGAGTGAGCAAACTGAGAGGTTCGAGAGAGGCCGGTAACATGCTCAAGCAGTAGCTGTGCATCTAATCGTGCAGTGAGAGGGTCAACACCATGTGCAAGCTGTTCGCTTGCACTCTGGGCCCACTGTTTTATGGTGTTCAGTCGCCGAACTCTGCGAGGAGTTGCGCTTGATGTTCAGCAATTAGAGGATCAATGATCTCCCCCAAAGAACCCGATAAAACATCGTCTAACTTGTATAGCGTTAGGTTGATGCGGTGATCAGTCATGCGACCCTGTGGGAAGTTATAGGTGCGGATTCTTTCCGATCTGTCGCCTGATCCTACTTGGAGTTTGCGAGATTCAGATTCAGCACTTTGCTGTTTGCTAACTTCTGCATTGAGCAGGCGTGCTTGCAACAGAGCCATGGCCTTAGCTCGATTTTTATGTTGTGAACGCTCGTCCTGGCATTCAACGACAACCCCTGTAGGTATGTGCGTAAGACGAATTGCAGAGTCAGTCTTGTTTACGTGTTGACCACCAGCACCCGAGGCGCGAAAGGTATCGACGCGGATATCGGCTGCGTTGATTTCTATTGCTTCAACTTGATCAACCTCTGGCAAAATCGCAACGGTTGCAGCAGAGGTGTGAACACGACCTTGTGATTCTGTTTCAGGTACGCGTTGTACTCGATGCGCACCCGACTCAAACTTTAAGCGAGAGAACACTCTATCGCCAATGAGTCTGACAACAACTTCTTTATAGCCGCCGTGATCACCTGCGCGTTCATTGATGATTTCGCTGCGCCAGTTGTTAAGTTCTGCATAACGCACATACATACGCAGTAAATCACCAGCGAAAATAGCGGCTTCATCACCACCAGTACCCGCGCGAATTTCAAGGAATGCGTTGTTTTCGTCACGGGGGTCCCGGGGCAGAAGCAGGGTTTGTAGTTCGAGTTCTTGTGCCGCCATGGTGCTGGTTAGGCCAGGTATTTCCTCATTGGCCATTGCGCGCATATCAGCGTCGCTATCGTTGGCCATCTCTTGAGCATTAGTGAGGTCGTCTTCAGTTTGTCGGTAGTTATTGAAGGCGGTGACAATGGGCTCGAGTTGGGAATACTCTTTGGACAGTGAGCGAAATTTATCTTGATTGCTGATGGTGCCTGGATCACCGAGCAGTGCAGCAATTTCTTCGTGTCGTTCGCTTACGCTTTCAAGCTTTGCTTGAATGGAGGCTTTCATGATGATGACTTCGGTAGGTCAAGCAAAATACGGGCAGCATCGAGTAGTTGAGAATCTCCATGCTCTGCGGCTTCACGCATGCGTCTGGTGGGCGCGTGCATTACTTTGTTACTAAGAGTATGTGCCAGTTGTTGCAGCACATCTTCAGGGTCTTGTCCCATTTGCAATTGTTTTAGGGATTTATCTAAAGCACTTTGTTTTATGGTGGTTATTTTTGAGCGATAAGAACGAATGAAATCGTTGGCTTCAAGTGATTGCAGCTTACGCATGAACACATCGACCTGACTGCTAACAATCTCTTCAGCTTCAACAGCGGCATCGTTACGGGATTGGCGGTTCTCTTCAATAACGGCTTGAAGGTCATCAACGGTGTAAAGAAACACACCATCGATATCATTCACTTCGGCTTCGACATCGCGAGGCACCGCGATGTCGACAATGAGCTGCGATCGGAAGCGTCGTTCTTTGAGTGCTCGTTGAACAGCGCCTTTACCCAAAATGGGTAAGGTGGATCCTGTTGAGCTGATGATGATATCGGCTTTGGGCAGTGCCTTAGGGATATCACTTAAGGCGATAGCTTCTCCGCCAACTTCATCGGCGAGCAGTTTGGCGCGCTCAACGGTACGGTTGGCAATTCGAATGCTACCGATGCCCGCCGCTTTGAGATGTCGTGCTGCAAGTTGAATGGTGTCGCCAGCGCCAATCAAAAGAACCGATTGTTGGCTGAGATCGGCAAATATTTGCCTAGCTAGGCTGACGGCTGCAAATGCCACTGACACGGGACTATTGCCGATGGCTGTGTCGGTGCGGACCTGCTTGGCTACGGAAAACGCTGTTTGGAATAACGAGGACAACTCGCTGCCAAGCGCACCGTGGTCGTAGGCATCACGGTAGGCGGTTTTGATTTGCCCCAATATTTGAGGTTCGCCTAAGATCATCGAATCAAGGCCACTGCAAACGCGCATTAGATGACGTACAGCGTCGCGGTCGGCATGTTGGAACAGATAGGGTTCAAAACCCTCATCTCGAAGCTTGAAATAACTGTGCATCCAATCGACGACCACTTTGGCGTCTTGGTGATCCATGCCACAATAGATTTCCGTTCGATTGCAAGTGGAGACGATTGCCGCTTCATTTACAGCATCGAGTTGCCGTAACTTATAGAGCGCGTCACCTAATTGACCCTCACCAATGGCGGCTCTTTCCCGGATATCGACGGGAGCCGTGTGGTGATTGAGTCCGAGCGCAAGTATGGGCATTGGCTAATTCTAGCAAAATCGGGAACCAATCCGGCCGGATTGGTCAATGTTTACGTACAAAGTCGCACTACACTCATTATTAGCGGCTAGGGTGGTGAAAACAGCGTGTCTGTTAGGTATCACGAACGTGCAACTTATTTTAGAGTTTTGAAGGAGCTCAAATGATCAAGTGGTTGAACAATGGGTCCATACCTCGTCGATTAATGACAGGGCTGACACCTGTGCTGTTACTCGGTTGTAGCTCTGCTCAGATGGCTCCAGGTAACGCGTTTGCGCAAAGCTCTCTAGTTGAGGCCCCAGCGATACTCTCTCAGGAGGACGCCGATAGCCAATTGATGTTCGAGATCATGATTTCTGAGCTGGCGGGGCGTCGTGGGCAACTCGACGTTGCCATGACAGGTTACTTGCGAGCGGCAGGTCGTACCGATGATCCACGCGTTTCCGAACGAGCAACTAGACTGTCAACCTTTGGGCGTCAGTGGGCGGAGGCTGAATTGGCTGCTGCACGTTGGCTTGAATTAGACACTGAATCTGTTGAAGCACCTCAATTTCTGGCTCAAGCGCTGCTTCAACAAGGCAAGACAGATGCTGCCGCGGTGCAGTACGTAGGCATAGTGCGTAAGGCGTCTGATAAAGACCTTGCGTTGCGGGAGATTCAAAGCTCGGTGCAGGGTGGTGACTCTGAAGAACTTGTCAGTATCATGCGAACATTATCAGAGGCTTTTCCGGATCTTGCTGAAAGCCATGTCGCTGTTGCTCGTGCCCATGTCTTGAATAGCGATCGGGAGTCTGCGCTGGTATCTGCTGATACGGCTTTGAGTTTAGAGCCTCTCAATACCCCCGCCATATTGCTAAAAGCTGAAACGCTTTCCACCATGGGACAGCCCGATGAAGGGTTAAAAGCCATACAGGACGTGCTGGCCAAAGATTCCGACAACGTCCGGCTGCGTTTAGGGTATGCACAAATTTTAGTTCAAGCGGGTCGTTTTGATGCTGTCGGCGAGCAGCTAGACCAAGTATTCGTTTTAGATAACGAAAACCCTGACACCTTGCTGACTATCAGTTCTCTTGCGTTGGATTCATTGCGGGTCGATAGAGCAAGAGTCTATTTGACTCGCCTATTGGAGACGGGTCAGTATCAGAATCAAGCCAATTTCTACTTGGCCCGAATTAGCGATCAGCAACAGGACTATGTCTCAGCGATAGAGTTCTACGATGCCGTGGAAGAGGGGGACCTGCAAATACGAGGGCAAATTAGAGTGGCTGAACTACTGGGTCTGACGGGCGATGTTGAATTAGGTCGTGAACGCCTACGTGATTTAGCCACTACGCATTCCAACCCAGGGTTGCAATCTCAGTTTATTACGGCTGAAAGTAGGCTTCTCCAGAATGCAGAGCGCACACCGGAAGCGCTAGTTGTGTTGTCCGAGGGGTTGGAGCGTTTTCCAGAGAACGGTGATTTGTTGTATGCCCGAGCGCTAGCTGCAGACGCTGTGGGCCAAGAGAAAATGCTGATTGATGACCTAAATACTCTGATTGCGCTACAGCCAGACAACGCTCACGCGTTAAATGCCTTGGGTTACCACTTGGCTGATAACAACCAAGATTTGGACAGGGCTGAAGAGCTATTGGTAAAAGCCAATGAGCTTTTGCCTAATGACCCTGCAATCATGGATAGTCTCGGTTGGCTTCTTTACCGTCAAGGAGACCTCGAAGGGGCAATTGAGCTGCTTCAGGACGCCTTTGCGTTGTATCCAGATGCCGAAATTGCCGCGCACCTCGGCGAAGCGTTACTGCTCAGCGGGCGAGAGCCAGAGGCCCGTCAATTAATTGAGCAGGCGCTCGTTGAAAGTCCAGAAGATGACAAACTGTTGTCAGTGCAGCGTAAATACTCCGAATGAGACTGGGTGGTTCCCTAATAAAGGGCTGGTCTCTTTGGTTAGTACTGCTAATCGGCGTGTCAGGGTGTCAGACGCCGGTTGACGTTGTGGCCAAGCAGCAAATCGATCAAGGATCACTGGTTGTTAAGCGTGATGCTCAGCTATCGCAGCTGATGCAATTTCAGTTTAGTGGTGGCCTAGGAGTTTGGACCGACAGCGAATCGATTCCCGCGCGCATCACATGGAAGCAGTCCGATAACGATTTAGAACTGACACTTTCGGGTCCATTGGGCGTTGGCGATATGCATTTGTCCGATAATGCGGGTTACGTAACGCTGCTTCGGGGCAAAACTGTTGTGACAAGCGGGACATCTGTAAATCAGGTGATTCAACAAGGTTTGGGGCTGAGTGCTGAAGTTCCGTTGGAGGAATTAAAGCAATGGGTCCGAGGGCTGGCAGGTAGCGGCCGGGCTATAAATCGCGACGAGGGCGGTAGGCTGGTGGATTTACGCTACTCCGATCAGTCTGGGGCGCTTTGGAGTGTCCGATTTAAACGCTATGAAAGTGTCGGTGATTTAGATTTGCCGTCCCTGATTACAGCTAGTGGCGGCGATTATTCAGTGCGTCTAGTGTTGAAAAACTGGGAATTAAACACTAATACTTACGCCAGCGATGACAATGAGCTTAACAAGCGGCTTTCGATACCGGGTCGGTAGCTGTACACTAGGCAAACTTACTAATAACTAACAGATTCGAAGGACTACGTTGACAACCAGATGGCTGGCTCCGGCCAAGATAAATCTGTTTCTGCACGTGACAGGACGCCGCAGCGACGGATACCACACACTCCAGACCGTATATCAATTCGTTGATCTCTGCGATGTACTGCAATTTGCAGTGCGCGAAGATAGCGAAGTACATCTGAAGTCCAACTTCACTGAAGTGCCACCAGATAGTAATTTGGTGGTGAAGGCTGCGCGTGCGCTCCAAGCTCATTCGGGAACTCGTGCTGGTACAGACATCACCCTGGAAAAAATCATTCCTTCGGGCGGTGGGCTAGGTGGTGGAAGTTCAGATGCGGCTACCACATTGGTTGCTCTCAACGAATTCTGGCGTTTAGGTTTAAGTATTAAGGAATTGGCTGATATTGGTGTTACAGTCAGCGCCGACGTTCCTGTGTTCGTTTATGGGCAATCTAGTTGGGCTGAAGGCATTGGTGACAAACTAACGCCTGTTGCGCCACTTGAACCTTGGTATTTGATTGTTAATCCTAAAGTTCAAGTGTCAACAGCCGCATTATTTAATGCCCCGGAATTGACACGTAATACCAGTCCGATCACAATACGTGACTTCATGGACGGCCGAAGCTCAAACGTGTTTGAATCGGTTGTAGTACCTCGTTATCCTGAAGTTGGCGCAGCTCTTGATTGGCTACGTACCAACTATCGCGGATACCGGGCAAAAATGAGTGGTACAGGCAGTTGCGTGTTCACAGCTTTTGATTCTGAAGAGGAAGCAAAGGCGTTATGTGAGCGTTTACCCGAGACAATGAAAGGTTTTGTTGTTAAAGGTAGAAATGCTTCGCCACTTTATGACTTTTCTGGATAAATCTAGCGTATAGTTTGCGCGTCTTGATTGGGCCGTCGCCAAGCGGTTAAGGCACCGGGTTTTGATCCCGGCATTCGGAGGTTCGAATCCTCCCGGCCCAGCCATCTTTTTTTGTAGTTTTACCAGTCTGGTCGCTCAGGTCTTACCGGCCAGCATAACGGCATCAAGTCACTATGCATGAGCGCAAATTAATGATTTTTGGCGGAAACGCCAATCCTCGTTTAACCCAGAACATCGCAAGTTACTTGCAGCAGCCAATCGGCAAGCTGCAATTAAACAGATTCAGTGACGGCGAAACCGCTGTCGAAATCCTAGAAAATGTCCGCGGCGGCGATGTCTTCATCGTGCAGCCTGTTTGTGCTCCCACCAACGACAACCTCATGGATCTGCTGGTCATGGTGGACGCTATGCGCCGCTCATCAGCTGAACGCATCACAGCAGTGGTTCCTTATTACGGATACGCTCGCCAAGACCGCCGCGTGCGTTCCGCTCGCGTACCTATCACTGCTAAGCTTGTCGCTAACATGCTCAGCGTAGCGGGTGTCGATAGAGTGCTAACGGTTGACGTTCACGCCGAGCAAATTCAAGGTTTCTTCGACATCCCAGTCGATAACGTTTATGCCTCGCCTTTGTTGTTGTTAGACATTTGGCGTAGCAAGTACGACAACCTGGTTGTGGTATCGCCTGATGTTGGTGGAGTAGTGCGTGCTCGAGCAGTCGCTAAACAGCTCGACGATGCTGATCTTGCCATTATTGATAAGCGTCGACCTCAAGCTAATCAAGCTCAGGTCATGCATATCATTGGTGAAGTGGCTGATAGAACCTGCGTCATCATTGACGACATGGTCGATACGGCAGGCACCTTGTGTAAGGCTGCAGATGCCTTGAAAGAGCGAGGCGCCACCAAAGTTGTGGCCCTGGCAACTCATCCGGTATTGTCGGGTGCGGCTATTTCCAATATTAATGATTCCCAGCTCGATGAGTTGGTGGTTACGGATACCATTCCATTATCTGAAGCGGCCCGTGCTTGCGATCGTGTTCGCCAGCTGTCAGTCGCCGATTTACTGGGTGAGACCATTCGTCGAATCCACGAAGACGAGTCGGTTAGCTCCGTTTATATGGATTGATAGGGGTTTTTACGTAAGACACCCTCTGTATGACTTCCAACCGCCGTTTTCCTTGATAACTCTGATATAATTTGCCGGCTCTGCCTGGTCGCGGGTAGTGAACGGTGTACCAATTCCGGTGACACCGCTATACGGAGAATTTCGACATGTCTGACGATATCAACGTCATTGCCACGTCGCGCAGCGTTTTTGGGAAAGGTGCGAGCCGCCGCCTGCGTCGTGAGAATTTAGTACCAGCTATCCTTTATGGAGCTGGCGAAGAGCCAGTAGCTATCCAGCTTAAGCACAACGAAGTGATTAAGCACCTGGAAAATGAAGCGTTTTATTCGCAGCTTCTTCAGGTGACAGTCGACGGCGGCGAGTCTGTCCGAACTTTGTTAAAAGACGTGCAGCGTCACCCGTTCAAGCAACAAATTCTACATATGGATTTTGTTCGCGTTGTTGCTGGTGCTGAACTGCAGGTTTCTGTTCCTCTTCACTTCATCAACGAAGATGTTTGTGCCGGTGTTAAGAACGAAGGTGGAAACATCTCGCACACAGAAAACGAAGTTCTCGTTGCCTGTTTGCCGCGTAATATCCCTGAAAGCATCGAAGTCGACATGGCTGCATTAGCGGTCGGTGAGTCTGTGCACTTGTCTTCATTGACTATGCCAGAAGGTGTTCGTTTGGTTGAATTGCAAGATGCTGGTGACGATTCTGATCGTCAAGTAGCCTCTGTTAACGCTCCACGCGTTGAAGTTGAAACAACTGATGATGCAGCACCAGCTGCTGATGCACCAGCTGCAGACGCAGAATAGTTTTAGCGTCTTTCGAAGTACATTAGTACCCCATACTGGCCGGCCATTGTGCCGGCCAGTTAAGGAATCTACCCATGCCTGGTGAACGTATTCAATTCGAGCTTATTGCTGGGTTCGGTAATCCTGGTAGTGAGTACGCGTCTACTCGACACAACGCAGGTTTCTGGTTTGTCGATGAATTAGCAGCGCGATTCGGTGGCACATTTAACACCGACAAAAGATTCTTTGCAGCCGTTGCCAGTGTGCAAATCTCGGGACGCAAAGTGTTATTAGTAAAGCCCATGAATTTCATGAATAACAGCGGCCAAGGTTTGGCTGCGGTTTCGCGTTTCTTTAAAATTGATTCCAGCAAAATATTAGTGGCTCACGATGAGCTTGATATTGCGCCTGGTGAAATCAGATTAAAAAATGCGGGTGGTCATGGCGGGCATAACGGTTTAAGAGATTCTGTTGCCAAGCTTGGTAATGGAAACTTCTGGCGCTTGCGTATTGGCATAGGGCATCCAGGCCACAAGAGTGCGGTTTCAGGCTATGTGCTTAAACGCGCACCGGCCGATCAACAACGGCTTATTGATGAGGCTGTCGAGCTCGCGTTAAGCGATGCGTCGAGAATCATCGATGGTGATATTAATGAGGCAACAAAAATGCTTCATACGCACAAGCCCAACATTTAATAGGAATACAGACCATGGGTTTTAAATGCGCGATAGTGGGCTTGCCCAACGTGGGAAAATCAACGCTGTTCAATGCATTAACCAATGCAGAAATAGCGGCTGAAAACTACCCGTTTTGTACCATCGAGCCTAACGTGGGTATCGTGCCTGTGCCAGACTTGCGTTTGGCAGCATTGGCAGAAATAGTATCTCCCGAGCGAATAATGCCTACCACTATGGAGTTTGTGGATATTGCAGGCTTGGTTGAAGGTGCGTCAAAAGGTGAAGGCTTAGGTAATAAATTTTTGGCTAACATTCGCGAAGCCGATGCAATTGCTCATGTGGTGCGTTGTTTTCAGGATGAAGATGTTATCCATGTTGCGGGTAAAGTTGACCCGCTAGACGATATTGAAACCATTAACACTGAGTTGTTGTTGGCCGATATGGAAGCCGTTGACAAAGCACTGTTTAAAATTAGAAAAACGGCTAAGTCATCGAACAAAGAAGCGATTGCCGAAAACGCGTTTCTTCTAAAAGTGGCTGAAGCTTTGGCAGAAGGTATTGCCGTGCGTACATTGGATATGAGCGAGCAGGATCGTGATTGGTTAAAGCATCATCACTTGCTCACGGTTAAGCCTGCCATGTATATCGCCAACGTCGATGAGAGCGGGTTTGAAGACAACCCCATGCTGGATGCGCTGCGCGAGCGAGCAAAAGCTGAAGGTGCCAACGTGGTTCCTGTGTGTGCAGCTATTGAAGCTGAGATTGTTCAGCTAGATGAGGCAGACAAGAAAGAGTTCATGGACGAAATGAATCTGGAAGAGCCAGGTTTAAATCGCGTCATACGAGCTGGCTATGATCTTCTGGGTCTGCAAACGTTCTTTACGGCAGGTGAGAAGGAAGTACGTGCTTGGACGGTTAAGAGCGGCGCTACAGCGCCAAACGGAGCAGGGCGCATTCATACGGACTTTGAAAAAGGTTTTATCCGAGCAGAAGTCGTCGGTTATGAAGACTACGTGGAGTTCAAGGGTGAAAACGGCGCCAAGGATGCTGGCAAATGGCGCTTAGAAGGTAAGGAATACCTAATGCGTGAAGGCGATGTCGTACATTTTCGCTTTAACGTCTAATTAGAGCTTGACAGAAATCGCCTATTTAACGAAAATAGGCGGCTGAGTTCGGAGGCTACATAGCTCAGTTGGTTAGAGCACAACACTCATAATGTTGGGGTCCCTAGTTCGAATCTAGGTGTAGCCACCATTTTTT
>CALKLO010000062.1 GCA_937991945.1 uncultured Granulosicoccus sp. | reverse complement strand
GCCACTTCACGTGTTTCACCAAACTCTATTAAACCCCCTAAAGGGCGTACACCTTTGACGTTGCCATGATCATCGTAAACTTCCATCGCCAACAAAGCCCCTTTGTTGACACAGATACCGATGACTTTTGCTTGGACCGTTTGTGCGGGTCGCCATTTGTTTTTCATGTTCGTATCCAACGCCAATTCAGTGTTCTAGCCGCTTTGAGGGCCACAGAGCTACAACCCATACGCAGTTATTAAAAACGCATGTCGAGTCGTAGCTGAACACACAGGCAACTCCGCAGCATACGACGTTAAATGCTGCGCATTGCGCACGCAAGCATAGGCGTTGAGTACGCTGCGCATGTGTGCGCCGTTGCACGCGCCGTTGCACACGCGTTGCATACACCCCACCACTCAATTGTATACTGGCTCGGAGAGAGCGTCGAATACTATCAATACAGAGTCATTGTTCTATGGAAAAACTAGATCCACAAGCATTGGCCTTAGCCAGCGCGAAAGCCCTTTGGGAAAATGATAAAGCCACTCAGTTTCTTGATATGAAGCTGACCGATGTTGCTCCCGGCACTTGCCGCATGGCTATGACTATTCAAGACCAAATGTGCAACGGGCACGGGAGTTGTCATGGAGGATATATATTCACACTGGCAGACTCTGCCTTTGCCTTTGCGTGTAACACTTACAACCAAAGGGCCGTTGCTCAGCACTGCAACATTACCTATTTAAACCCTGCAAGCAGCGGGGATGTACTAACAGCCACAGCCACTGAAGTATCCCAACAGGGTCGCAGTGGCATCTATGACATCAGTGTTACGAATCAACAAGGAGAGGTCATAGCGCAGTTTCGCGGCCACTCTCGAACCATAAAAGGTACGCTGATACCATCCTGAACTATTCAGCTTTTAAGTTGTGCGACAGCTGTGGAGTCAGTTGAGAGATGCCAGGAAATTGCTCGCAATTGACACCTTGAATTCGAGTCATACCGCCCTCAAGTCTAGGCACAATCGGTAGTTTTTAAACCCTCTTAATTTTACATACCTCAAACGGATATCACGATGAGCCAAGAAACCGAATACACGCCTCCAGCGGTCTGGAAATGGGAAGCTGAAAGTGGTGGCGCCTGGGCCAGCATAAATCGTCCGATCGCAGGCCCCACTCAGGACAAAGAACTGCCCGTAGGCAAACACCCACTGCAACTGTATTCACTGGCAACACCTAACGGCGTTAAAGTCACGATAATGCTTGAAGAGCTACTCGCCAAGGGTATTGCAGCGGCAGAGTACGATGCTCATCTCATCAAGATCGGTGACGGTGATCAATTTGGTAGTGGCTTTGTAGATATAAACCCTAACTCTAAAATTCCGGCTCTGTTGGATCACAGTACAACACCGCCTACCCGAGTATTCGAGTCTGGGGCTATTTTGTTATACCTTGCTGAAAAGTACAGTGCATTCCTGCCCTCCGACCCTGCAAAACGTACCGAGTGCCTGTCTTGGTTATTCTGGCAAATGGGTAGCGCTCCTTACCTAGGTGGTGGGTTTGGTCACTTCTATGCCTATGCACCTATCAAAATTGAATACTGCATCGATCGTTTCACTATGGAAACCAAACGTCAGCTAGACGTGCTCAATCGACAGCTAGCCAATAATGCTTACATAGCAGGCGATGAATACACCATAGCTGATATGGCTATTTGGCCATGGTATGGCGCAGTGGTGCGTAATACAGTGTACTCAGCGGCTGAATTTTTAGAGGCTGACTCTTACACACATGTGGTTGAGTGGGCAGAACGCATCAGTCAACGAGACGCTGTGAAGCGTGGTCAAATGGTTAACCGCACTTGGGGCGAACCCGAAAGCCAACTGCATGAAAGACATGATGCAAGTGACTTCGACACTAAAACACAGGACAAAGTGTCACAGAGCTAAAGCTACTTACCCCAGACAATTGTTCGACACATCATTCTATGTCGACAATCGTCTGGGGAACATCAGAACATTATTAGCAACAAACTAAGAGCGTTGCTTGGCTCAGATTAAGTTGAGCTTTTAGAGACACTCTTTATTTTTGTCGTGTTGCTATCCACACGCCCAATGCCGCTATTGCCATACCAGCCCATGCTAACGGTGTCATCTTTTCATCCATAACAAACCATGCTATCAAGGCGGCCGTAGGCGGCACCAGAAAGAACAATGCGCTGACACGAGTTGCCTCTCCATTTCGGATCATCATGAGCAGTAAGCTGATAGCCAAAATGGAATTGCCTAATACGAGATAGGCCAGCGCCCCAAAAAAAGCAGGTGTCGGCGTTACGTTCATCGGTTCGAACAAAAGCGCTAGCGGCAAGGTACACGCAAAACCTACAACATACTGGACCATGTTTGACGTTAGGGGATGATGCGACACACCAAAACGCTTTTCCCATACGGTTGCCAATGTAAACGCTAGCAACGCGGTTATTGAGAAAAATAGAACAGTGGCGCTGATTGGTTGAATACCCAAATTGCCGTAGAGAACTAAAAATGTACCTATCAGCCCCAGAGCCAGTCCAACCCAACGCTTTAACGATACGCTCTCACGCGATACAAGCGGCATGAACAACGCCACAAGAATAGGTTGTAATGAGGTGATTAACGCTAAGCTTCCAGCGGAGCTACCTTTGACGAATGCCATCCAGCCTGTGCTGAAATACACCACCTGAATAAGGAAACCCACACACACCAAATTGAGCCACTCATTCAAGCTCTTTGGCAACGCAGGTTTATATATCAAACAGAAAGGTAATAATATTAAAACGACGCAGCCATAGCGTATGGCCAATAGCGTTAAGGGGTCGGCGTAACTTAGGCCAACCTTGGCAACGGTAAAGCCTCCGGACCAAAGCAACAGGAACACAGCAGGCGCTAGGGCCAAAAGCCACTTCATAGTTCGCGATGCCACCCCTATTCCATATTTTCCATGGAATGATAGTACCTGCAAAGCATCCGGTTTAGGAGGCGACTAGCATCTCAGGTCGTATGTCTTGCATCGAGCAAATACCTAGCTGAGCCAATGCGATACTGGTCTCACTGGACAACACATCACCCAACTGGACCAAACCTTTCTCACCCTCTGCTGCCATGGCGAATAACAAGGGTCTTGCCATAAATACGAAATCTGCCCCCATTGCATACGCTTTAACAATGTCTTCGCCGCAACGTAGACCACTATCAAAAAACAACGGGAAATCACTGCCCACTGCGTGGCGTATTTTTTGTAGGCACTCTATTGGCGCTGGCGCACTATCAAGCTGACGCCCACCGTGACTGGACACCTGCACGGCATCTATCCCCATAGATTTCATGCGCACCGCATCATCAGCGCTTAATACGCCCTTGATGACTAACTTGCCTTTCCACGACTGTCGTATTTTTTCAAGTAACGTCCAATCCGCTCCAGCTCTACTCGCTGTGCGCTCAAACGCTCCATATTTTCCACCAAAATTGGCAAGTTCTGGCCGACCATGTAGTAGAGCTGACACTGACCAACGCGGATGGAGCGCAAAGTCTATGACCTGTGACGGACCCATTTTGAAAGGCATTTTAAATCCACGCCTAAGTTCTCTTGGGCGGCGACCAACCTCTGGTACATCTACCGTCATGACTAGGGTGTCGTAACCAGCCTCTTCCGCACGCTTAATCAGCGCGTTAGATGAGTCTTCGTTACCGCTAAAATACAATTGAAACCAAGCATGCCCTTGGGCCATTTCAATCATAGTCTCAAGTGATGTCGATGCCGCTGTTGAAACACCCACCGGCACTGAATGCTTAGCAGCAAACGTTGCTAACCATTTGTCCGCATGGGGGCTCGACAAATTACACATTCCCATAGGACTGATACCAAAAGGAAGCTTTGCCGGCTGGTCAAACACAGTGACGGCGATACTACGGTGCTCGACATTATTAAGCACTCTAGGCTGCAACCTTAAGGCTTGAATACGATCTCGATTTAAGCTTTCGCCTAGGCCTTCGCCGGCTGCCCCGTCGATGTAATCAAACACCATCCAGGGCAACCGCCGCTTAGCCAGACGTCTGGCATCGCTACACGTGTGTATCGAAGACATCTATCGTGATTCGCTAGGTCAATTACCCGTTGCGCGATTGTAGTTCACGCATGAAACGATCTCGGATAACAACCGGGTCCATAGTGATAACAGGGACCTTCACATTACCTGACTCACACTTGCTGACGATGATTGTCATCTTGTCACCAGCCAATGCATCTTTCATCACTTGTACGGTGTCTTCCGCAGCACACTCAATGACGTTTTCACAACCACAGGCTTCAGCAACCGCTGTCAAAGACGTTTTCTTACCCGCATAAGTAGGCTGATCACCTGTTGAGCCATAGCTGCCGTTATCAATGATAAGCAAAATGAAGTTATCAGCGACGTTGTTCGCGATAGTAGGCAGCGTACCCAAGTTAGTTAGCACTGAACCATCACCATCAATTGAGATGACTTTTTGTTTTTGCGCCAGTGCCAGACCAAGGCCAATCGATGACGCAAGCCCCATCGTACCTAGCATGTAAAAATTAGTCGGTTGGTCATCCAACAAGTGCATCTCTTGGCTAGGTAGCCCGATGTTGCACACGACAAATTGATCAGAGATAACAGGTATTAGTTGCTTTAGGATTTCTGAACGTATCATGATTAGTATCCATTCCAGAATGAAGCATCAGTGAGGATGGCCACTGGCTTGTTGCACATAAACGTGTGTTTCAGGATGGCATCAAGCTCATCAACGTCAGATTCTTTATGGAAGTGATACGTCGGTATGTTGAGCTGCGACAACAGCGCTTTAGTGTGTACGGCCATCTCAACCTGACAAGCCACAGGCTCACCCAACTCACCACGATAGCTGATGATCATAGGCAGCGGCATGCGGTAGTACTGTGTCAGCGTGACAAGCGTATTAATGGTGACACCAATAGCCGTGTTTTGCATAATGATGGCTGGACGTTTTCCACCCATGAATGCACCTGCACACAAGCCCATTCCTTCGTCTTCTTTATTTGACGGAATATGGTAAATGTCTTTGCTGGCCTCGATCTTGTCGATGACACCCGCCAACTGCTTGCACGGAACCGTGGTAACAAACTCGACCTTATTGTTGATAAGGTCCTGAACAATCTTGTCGTCGACTGACACGCTACTTCCCCGATGTTGATAAACAGGGTGAATCTTGAACTAAAACTTAATTTAACTCAAATAAAATATATTTAAGTTCTACTAAAATATTTGTTTAGTTAGTCAGAAACGGGTTTTTGTTTGCTTTTCGACCGTTTTTTGCAACTGCTCAATCAATTTTTCGATTAAGCGCATTTTGCTGTTGTCGGCGCGCGACACCACGCCTAGCACTCGAGACTGGCGAGGCTTGGGAAGCCGTATTTTACGTAAGGTGCCAAAAATGGCGTCTGGAACGCTGACGTTGGGCACGATCGAGACTCCCAGGTTATGCGCCACCATACTCGTGAGAGATTCAATAGATTCCATCTCCATGGCAGCTCGCACGCTTACACCGTGCTCGTCTAGCCATCGCTCAGCTAACAAACCAACAGCCGCTCGTCGGGTGTGTCGAATGTAGGGCATCTCTGCCAGTATTTTCAAAGGGTCTCGTTTCTTGACGTCGGCTGCGGTGAGAAGAACAAGCTCCTCTTGAGCAAAGGGCACCCAATTGAGATGCGAGCCTAAATTACCGGGGTCGCTTAAAATGGCGCAATCTATCGCGTTTCGCTCAACCTGCTCCAACATGTCGCTAGTGAGTCCAGGTACCACTCGAATATGCAATTGCGGATAGATTTGTACAAGCTCTCTAACAGAGAGCGGCACCAAGGCTCGAATCGTGGACGGCACAGCTCCTAAGGTCAGCTCGCCATTTAGCTGAGCATCGCCCGTTAAATCGTCCAGCATGGTCTCGTAGGAGTGGACCACCTCTCGAGCTTTTGGGATCAATGCCAACGCCAGAGAGTTTAATTGCGGTGCTTTCTGGCTGCGATTGAATAAGTCGACACCCAAGGTGCTCTCCAAGCGCTTCATCTGCTGACCTACCGCAGCTTGCGTGATGTTTATCGCATTGGCGGCACTACTAAAGCTGCCATGGTCTGAGATGGCAATCAGGGTTTTGAGAAGTGCGATGGACAGAATCGTGTACCGTGTTGAAGGCTGCTGTTGTAACCAGCCTATTCCATTTGAATCAGTGCGACAATAACAACTGTTGCAACAGCCCCACACGCCCCACAACATGTCCGCATTACAGACTCACCATAGCGAGCTTGCGCTACTGCACAAACAGCTCAGCGACGAACTCCTAGGAGACTGCGATTTCTCGCCAGCAGGAGTCGCTCTGTATACCAGCGATGCATCAAACTATCGACAAATTCCGTTAGGCGTCGTATTTCCCAAAAACAGTGACGACGTAAAACTGACAACCCGCTTGTGCCGCGAGCATGCCCTGCCCGTACTCATGCGTGGTGGCGGCACGTCTCAGAACGGTCAGTGCGTTAACGAGGCAGTTATTCTGGATTGCTCACGATTTATGAATCGAGTGCTATCCATCGATGTAGACAAGCATGAAGCACTCGTCGAGCCCGGTATTATCTGTGACAGCCTTAAAGCACAGGCTGAACAATTAGGGCTGACATTCGGGCCAGACCCTGCGACCCACAGCCGTTGCACATTAGGTGGCATGATTGGCAATAATTCCTGCGGCCCGCATTCTATGTTGGCTGGCAAGACCGTTGAAAACGTCGTAGCGCTTGAAGTTCTTACCGCCACGGGAGAACAATTTTGGGTTGGCCCCACAAGCGAAGAACAACTCACGGACATTATCGCAAAAGGCGATGGGCAGTCGCGCATCTATGCTCAGCTAAAAACAATTCGAGACACCTACGCCGACGAAATACGTACCCGATACCCTGACATAAAAAGGCGTGTTTCTGGTTACAACTTAGATCAACTTCTGCCAGAAAATGGGTTCAATGTTGCTCGAGCATTGGTCGGCTCTGAGGGCACTCTGGTATCAGTACTACAAGCACGGGTGTCGCTCATTGAAAACCCGCGCTATAAACAATTAATCGTGCTTGGTTTTGACGACATATTTATAGCCGGCGATTCAGTTCCAGAAATCATGCCGTTTAAACCCATCGCCATGGAAGGTCTTGACTGGAACATCATTGGCGGTTTAAACGATAGAAACTTGAAGCAACGCGAAGTGGGTTTGTTGCCAACTGGCCGGGCATGGATACTCACGGAGTTGGCTGCCAACGACGAAAACTCCCTAAACGATCTGTGCACTCGCTTTGAACAGGCTATGCAGTTGTCGGCACGTGTGCGATCGGTACAACGCATCAATGAGCCAAATGATGTCTCAGACATATGGAGCATTCGAGAACAAGGCGCATCGGCTACCGCTATGAGTCTCGACCCGACACAACCGGACCCTGTCGTAGGTTGGGAAGACACAGCGGTTGATCCCTACCAACTGGGGAATTACTTACGTGAGTTTCAAGCCTTGGTGGATCGCTATGGATACTCTACAAGCCTCTATGGACACTTTGGCGATGGCTGCATACACGCCCGTATAACCTTTGACACTCGCTCAACAGAAGGTGTAGCTCACTGGCGTAACTTTAGTAAAGACATTGCAGAACTCGTGGTGAAATTTGGCGGTTCTCTGAGTGGAGAACATGGTGACGGGCAAGCCAAAGCCGAGTTCTTACCCATTATGTTTGGGCAAGAACTCATGGAAGCTTTTCGACAGTTCAAGTCAGCTTGGGATCCAGACAAGCGCATGAATCCGGGCAAGTTAATTGATGCCTACAAAATGGATGAAAACTTGCGCTTTGGTCCAGAATACAAACGCCCCACGACGACAACAACGTTGGCCTTCGTTGAGGATCTTGGAGGTTTTTCTCGTTCTTCTGAGCGTTGTATTGGCATGGGAAAATGCCGTGCTCAAAGTGGGGCTATGTGCCCAAGTTATCAGGCCAGTGGCGAAGAGCGTTATTCAACGAGAGGACGTGCTCACCTGCTGCATGAAATGCTCAGAGGGGATGTCATACAAGATGGCTGGAACAACGAGGCAATTGCAGACTCACTAGAGCATTGCTTGTCTTGTAAAGCGTGTAAGCACGAATGTCCAACTCAAGTAGATATTGCAAGCTATAAAGCTGAATTTATGTCAGCTCATTATCAGCATAAAAAACGTCCTCTGCATCACTCTGTATTTGGCAACATCGGCAACACGCTACCCAAACTGAGCCACGCACCAAGAATCGTTAACTTTTTCCAATCCGGTTTAATCGGTCAGCTAGCCAAACGCGTTTTAGGAATAAGTGTCGATAAAAACCTACCCTCACTCAGCCGCACGAATTTTAAGCAGTGGGCTGTAAAAAACGCCCATAGCGTCGACTCTCACTTCTTCTGGTTTGGTGACGATTCTAAAACAGCTGTTGTGCTGTGGGCTGATAGCGTCAATACACACTACAAGCCTGAATTATTGATCAGTGCCATAAAGGTACTAACCCAGTGTGGTTTTCGTGTAGCGCTGACCAAGGCACACTTTTGTTGTGGCCGACCGCTCTATGAGTACGGCTACCTTGAGCAGGCTAAAAAGCAACTCGACGAGATACTGAACAACCTTCAACCTTACTTGCCCTTGAATGCCAAGCTTATCGTTCTAGAACCGTCTTGCCTATCGGTCTTTAAAGACGAAATCCAGCGGTTTCATGTGGGGGACGAACGTGCAAACGATATACAACAACGCGCCTGCACGATCACACAATTTTTAAATGATCACAATGTGAAACCTAGGCGAACACTGGGTAAAGGGATTCTGCATTTACATTGTCACGATAAGGCTTCTGGCCTCCCAACCGATCGCCAGTGGATGGAACAGTGCTTTGATCAGATCGATGAACCAGAAGCTGGATGCTGCGGTATGGCAGGTACATTTGGCATGAGACAAAAGACCCGACACCTAGGCCAAGTTTTATTTGCTCGACACTTAAAACCTGCTTTTGAATCGGCTAGTGATGACACGATTATCGTTACTAACGGCTTTAGCTGTCACGAACAATTTAATGACAACACACAAAAGCAGGTACTGCACCCTATTCAAGTTATCGAAAAATGCCTTTAAGTGTTAGTAAAAATGGACACAACAAAAAGGCACTTATTTCATAACGTCAAAGCACACCTCGAGCAATTTGATCAGCCTCTATAGATTCGAACAGGGCTTTAAAATTGCCTTCGCCAAATCCTTCATCGCCTTTTCGTTCTATAAACTCGAAAAATATCGGGCCAATGACGGTCTTAGAGAACACTTGTAAAAGTACTTTCGTCATTTGCCCCTCATTTGAATCAGACTCTAACGCGACCTCACCATCAATCAACAGCCCCAATTCGCTGAGGACAGTGACGGGCTCGCCATGACCCGGGAGTCTCTGCTCAATTTGATCGTAGTAGCTGGCTGGTGGCGCGGGCATAAATTCAAGCCCCCTAGCGCGTAACTCGGTGACGCTTTCATAAATATTGTGGCAACCGCACGCAATATGTTGAATGCCCTCACCGCGGTATTCATGCAAATATTCTTCTATCTGACCCTTATCGTCTCTTGATTCATTGATGGGAATGCGAATACGCCCACATGGACTGGTCAACGCACGTGAGAATAATCCAGAGTGTCGTCCTTCAATATCAAAAAATCGTATTTCTTTGAAGCCAAATAACTGTTCGTAGAACTGAGTCCAACGATCCATGTTTCCACGTTGCACATTGTGCGTTAGATGATCGATGTAATACAACCCAGCACCTTCTGTATCAATACCGTGTTCTAACCACTCAAAATCTCGGTCATAGATTGATTGAGTATCTGTGCGTCCATCGCCATCAAATTGATCAACGAAATACAGATGGGATCCACCTATTCCCTCGATACCGACTAGATCCATCTCACCCGTATCTTTCAGGGTTTCAATAGGTGTTGCCCCTAGCGATATCGCATGCGCCAGTGCCTGCTGGACATCAGCGACTCTCCACGCCATCGCACAGGCGCACGGTCCATGTGTGGCTGCAAAGTGAGCCGCAAAAGAGTCAGGTTCTGCATTCAGGAGATAATTAACGCCACCCTGACGATACAAAGTGACCGCTTTAGTCCGATGCTTAGCGACCGCAACAAAACCCATTTTTTCAAATAATTCAGCCAGTTTCGCAGGCTCTGCATGGGCAAACTCCACAAATTCGAAACCTGCAGTACCCACAGGATTATCCTGGGTAATCAGTGCCTTTAGCTCGTTGTGTGGATAGGGACCCATGCGATTCAACTCTCAATAGTATTATGTAACGCAATAATATTAGGTTTAACGCTCATATTTTGCGCGTTTATGACAGTTTTAACGCCACAATATGCACATTTAGCCCTTATAATGTCATTTTCAAGCACATTATGCGCATGGACAAGTTCGATCGAGAATTATTGCATCTTCTTACCTTAGATTCCTCGATAAGCAATGCGACTATCGGCGAACGCATTGGCCTATCGTCTTCCCAGGTGTCGCGTCGAAAAGCGAAGCTTGAATCCGACGGGTTCATTCGCGGGTATCGAGCTGAAATTAACTACGACGCATTAGGCTTGTCACTCAACGCCTTTATTAAGGTGCGCTTGCATGGTCATAGCAAAAGCTCATTCGCTAACTTTAAAGACTTGGTCAATAGCATGCCTGCCGTATGCTTAGCGTGTACGCTGACAGGTGATGCAGACTATTTGTTGCACGTAAGGGTCAAAGACCTGCAAGCCCTATCAACGCTGATTGGTGAAGAGCTGCTGGCACATTCAGATGTACGAGAGGTGCGATCGGATGTCGTGCTCGATATGATGAAAGATGAGAAATCAATTGCTCCGCAAGCGCTATCATTACCCTAACTCATCACTGTCTTAACGCATCCATGCAAACTCATAGCAGTCAGTCAATCGGCATCATTGGAGGCATGAGTTGGGAGTCCACTCAACTCTATTATCAAGCCATCAATGAAGGTGTTAAGCAGGCACTGGGAGGTCTTCACTCTGCCAGAATTCTTTTAAACAGCCTAGATTTCGCGACCGTTGAAGCGCTGCAGCACCAAGGCGATTGGGCCGGTGCTGGAAAACTGATGAACGAGGCTGCACAGTCACTCGAACGTGCTGGCGCAGATTTTATTGTTATAGCAACCAATACCATGCACAAAGTCGCCGACGACACGATGGCGGGCATTGATTTGCCGTTACTGCACATTGTCGACCCAACCGCTGAGGCACTTCGGGCTGCGGGTCATAGGAAAGTCGCATTGCTCGGTACAGGTTTTACAATGCGAGACGACTTCTATAAAGGTAGGATGAAAAGCGTATACGACTTCGACCTACTGACCCCTGACGACGCAGATCAATCACTGGTGCACAAGATTATTTATGAAGAGTTGTGCCTTGGCAACATCCAATCGGATTCGCGCAGCCAGTATTTAGACATCATTGAAAAACTAGAAGATCAAGGTGCCGAAGCCGTTATTTTGGGCTGCACGGAAATCACCTTGCTAATCGATCAATCCCACACCCATATCCCCTTGTTTGACACAACCGCTTTACACGCTCAAGCCGCCGTCAATATAGCGTTAAAAATATAAAACACTAAGCCTGCGAGAGATCTAAATTTATGAGTACGAAAGTAGCTTTGGTAACAGGCGGTACAGGCGCAATCGGTACTGCCGTATGCACACTTTTACTAGCACAGGGTTTTGAGGTCGTGGCTAATTGCCACCCCAACGATAGCGATAGAAGCCACGAACACTTTGTAACGCTTTCGATCAACGCAACGCTTATGCCTTTTGATGTCACTGATGCTTTAGCCTGCGAGCATGCAATAACTAGCATTGAGTCCGACATAGGCCCCATCGCTGTACTAGTTAATGCGGCTGGAATAACTCGCGACGCAAAACTGACTCAACTAGAACCCCATCAGTGGTCAGATGTCATACGTACCAATCTAGATAGCGTCTACAACGTCAGCCGACCCGTCATAGCTCCCATGAGTCAAAGGGCCTACGGCAGAATCATTAACGTCTCGTCCGTCAATGGGCAACGCGGGCAAATTGGACAAACTAATTACGCGGCTGCAAAAGCTGGCATGACAGGCTTTACAAAGGCTCTGGCCCGTGAAGTAGCGCGCGACGGAATTACCGTGAATAGTGTTTCACCAGGGTATGTCGAATCCCCTATGATTGAGGCGATACCTGAAAAAGTACGTAGCAAAATAGTTCAACAAATACCGGTAGGAAGATTTGCCAAGCCTATCGAAATAGCCAAAGCCATCGCCTTTTTAGCTGACCCTGACAGCGGCTACATTACAGGCACAGACCTCTCCGTTAACGGTGGCTTTCATATCGGCTAATAAGCACCTCGGCAACGCGCTAATTTGATGCAACGAGGCGCTATGAGTGAACTACAATTGATGCCGATAGTGGTGTAAACCACCCTCTTTTTGAGTGTGTATCAGGCATCAATTCCAGTTTGCGTCGAGAATAGCCAGCTTTGTTTTTCACTAGTCGGACAACGCCGCCACGCCTATCTCTTGCGTTTGGCTGTGTCATAGTTTTAGTCGCCAACTTGTTGCTCGTACTGAGTACGAACTTGCTTGCTCAAGATACTGGCACGATGTCATTCAGTGACGAAGTGCCTGAAGGCTTTGAAGCCTTGATTGAGGCTCAGACAATCGTAGTCAACGTACATTACAACGAACGTAATGTGGGCAGCACCTTGGTCACTGCCGATGCAGAAACCCTCATATTCGAAGAGCCTGAACGTGTTGTCGGTATGCTTGAGGGCATTAAAGACCCTGCAACTCTTATTAGTTTATTGAGAGAGGTTCTACCCACTAATGGACATTTAGTTTGCTATGCCAGCGATGATCCACCCGGTTGCGGACAAATTGAACCAGAACCTGTAGCGATCATCTACGATGCAGATCTACTCAAGCTCGATCTGTATGTTGAACAGTTCCTTCAAACTGTTCAATCTGAGGACGCTGCTCGCTATCTCCCACAACCAGATAATCGTAAAAGTTCGATCATCTCACTCAATGCCTTAGTTACCAACACCAGTGATGGTAGAGAAGCCGTTGATCTGGCAGGTCGAGCATTTGCCAACTATGGCACGGGCACTGTCTACGCTGAAGTGGACTACAACACCCGTACACAGCATACGCGCCTTGAGACGGCCAGGCTTACGCATCTGTTTCGCAATCACTCTCTTTCGTTTGGTTCCTATGCGTTTGAGTCAGGGACAGCGCTATCAAACGTCGATATTTTAGGCGCTAGTTTCGAAAGCTCTCTTCGTACTCGAATTGACCTAGACGATGCCTTTAGCTCTGAGCTTGCAGTTTATCTAGCGCGGCGCTCTCAAGTTCAAATGGTCGTCGATGAACGCGTCTACGTTTCTAAAAGCTATGCGGCTGGCAACCAAGCTATAGACACACGCTCGCTGCCAAATGGTACCTACGAGGTCGAAATACGAATCTATGACCCTGTTTCTGGATTGCGCAGCGAATTCAGACTGTTCACCAAAAGCACCAATATTCCCCCCAGAGGTCAAACGGTATTCGGCTTAACGTTTGGTATACCTGTTGAGTTTACTGATCTAGATTTAGTCCCTGAACTCACTGACATATCCTTAGGCGGGCTAAACCTTGCGCGGCGACTCACAGATCATTCTGCATGGAACCTGAGCCTGATCGGTGCTAATACACTAGCAGTCGCAGAAGCTGGCTATATACTTCTCGGGCCAAAATTATCACTTCAATTGAATGTCAGCGCAGGCTCTGAGCAACTGCGTGCAGGTACGCTACGTATCGGGTATACCAACGCACGCATGAGCTACAGCTTGAGCGGAAGCTCGTTCAAAGCAAATACCAATTTAGTTGATGATCAATTCTTACAAAGTATTATCCCTGGTGCCTTTACACAATACGGCGCGTCATGGACTCGTACTTTTGGAAAGTCTTCACTCAATGCGCGGTATAACCAACGTAAAGTTGGCCAATCAGCAGCGCAAGCTAGAACGACATCTGAGTTCAATGCCACGTTCCGGCATCTTCTGTTTAGATCCAACTCCTTAAGGACAACCCTCAACTTCGACTATCAAGAAGACAATGCCGGGCGAACCCTCGGCCTTGGCTTAACCGTAACCGTTGATCAGCCAAGGAGCAGCACTGATTTGAGTCTTGATATGACACGCGACGTTGACGAAGAAGACAGTCAAGTGATCAGTCTTAGTCATGGTGTTCGTTCCGCCGAAGAGAATCCCATACAATGGGAAACACTCCTAAGAACAGAAGCAGCCCAAGCCTCAAGATCAGTAGGTTTAAGCGCCGATATAGATCATGATCGATTCTCTCTTTTGTTCAACACTGACTGGACTAGCACCGACGATAATCCAACGGCACGCAACAGCTCTGCAACGATCAGTACCAACATAGGTATTGATGAGCACGGGTTTGCTTTGGGCGGAGTTGGCATTGGTCAATCCGGTGTGATCATTCAAATAACGGGTGCCAAAAAAGACAGCGAGTTTGATATTTACATCAATAGCTTACGATCTGGCGAAGGCCGCGTCGGTGAAACTCGCTTTGTTGGTTTAGAGCCGCTACGAGAATACACCATCAAACTCATACCTCGCTCAGCGCTTACCAGCACGCTTAGCGAGAATACGTTTAGATTCACGATGTATCCAGGCGTGGTCTACCGAATCAACGCCCAAGTCAGAGCTAGAGTCCTACTTATCGCCACTATTATCGATGACCGTGGAGAGATTTTACGAGACGGTTTCGTCAATCGAGACCCCAATCCGGTGCTGGTGGATTCTGAAGGGTTCATACAGGCCGAGGTATCGCCCGGTGAAATACTAACTGTGGTTAGAACCGGCATACCTAACTGCACGCTCGTGGTTCCTCAGACCAATACGGACGATGATCTACTGATATTGGACGACCCGCTTCAGTGCAGAGTCATCCCGTAAAGTACGTTAGTAGACTTTCTTGGAATTTTTTAATCCGATTGCCTGCCAGACTTGAACAGGGTATTTTTTAGCACTGCCTTTTTTAGGCAAGTCGACTTTGTAAATTTCACCAGCGTATACACGGTTTGGCTGAAGATCAACACAATCGCGCCCTGCTGAATCGCACTGTTGCATGCGACGCAACAATACGTTGGTATTTCCCATGTTTTTAAAATAGAGAGCATCGGGTGTTCTCTTAACGGCCAACTTACCTACCGCATCTTTAGGACGAGCAAGCAGCAAAATATCATAACCTAGTAAAATTTTAATGGCTGATGCCTTTGCGTTAGCAGGCCTATCAGACTTTAACTGTACATCGCCCGTGAAAGGCTTAATGGCCAATCGGTAAATGCTATCGACGTTTTTGGGCGCCTTGCGAAGAATCACACGCACCCGCTTTCGTTGACCCGGTGGGATAAGCAGCTGCTTCGGGCTAACCAGCACTGGCGACGTTCTAGGATCAGTCAGTTCAACGCGCTCTGGGTTGGCTGTATGCGGGTTACGAATCTGTGCAACCGACAAGTTTAGAAATATCTTGTAGTCCCCGGTGTTGGTGACGTCCAAATCTTGAATGAGATTGTCTTCGTTGAATTCTAATACCGATTTATTCACTGATATTTGCGCTTGGGCGAGCCCTGCAGTACTCCAACAGATAAGTACCATCAACAGTGATTTACAAAACTGACTAAAAGAACGCGTAAAGAAGAACATACAACTCCAAGCAGAATAAGTGAGTACCTTAAAGGTCTCACTTGCAAACACTATTCCGCACAATCGACGCCGCCAATCAGCTTAGTTACTTGTCAACTGAATCACACGACACGTGGCTATCGTTATTTCAGTGAAATACATAATGAATATTTATCGAAATTGACAAGGTATTCCGATATTCCAGCCTGCCAATTCAAAGCAAAAGAGAACTACATCAAGTTTCTGCAGGACGGCCAAAACACGTGTTGTGCCAACAGCTTCACGCTAATAGCGAACAAGTGTTATTCGCTGACGATGTTCCGCGACTTTAGTCGCAAGTTGATCATCTTTAATGCAAGAAAATACACGTTGTATCCGTTAACTATTACATCAGCACTGCAGGCTTCTTCCACCCTTTTGGTCCCAACCAAACTTGAAGGACTGCATGAACGATAGCCGACAGCTTAGCCTCACCACAAGGTCTAGCTCAGGTGAGAAGTACATTATTACAGTGCAGTACTTACAGTTTAACTGTTAGTAGACAAACAATTTTAACAATATCACTCTGAGGGTATCTAGAACCATGAAATTATTTCGAATCGCATTGATCGCTTCTTTAACAGCCATGTCTGGAACTGCAATGGCAGCAACAGAAGGTACGCTTGGAGCAACATCAACAGGTACCAGTATCATAAATATCGCGAAAGGTAACGCGGTTCAGATTACTAACCTTGATGACATCAACTTAGGCGCGCAGGGTAACCTGACTGCAACAGCCACTCAATCAGATGATGTGTGTGTATTCTCTTCTACGGGTGGCTACAACATCACTCTGACATCTGCAAACGGTGCATTTGAGCTGGCTGATATTAATACAACAACGTCCATACCTTACTCAGTCGACTGGATTGCCGGTACAACAACAACAGCTGGCTACAACACCGCTATTACAGGCCTTACGGGGGATTCATCAGCTGTTGATTGCGATGGCTCGACAAACGCCACGTTCTCAGTATCAGTGACGGCTCCTGATTTTAACGCAGCAGACCCAGGTACTTATACTGACACGCTTACGATGTTAGTTCAGCCTGAGTAAGAAGAACCGTTATATTAGGCACCGATTATATTCGGTGCCTAACTCGTTCAATTAGCCGCTGTTACCTCATTAGGTAACAGCGGTTTTTTCGTTTTAAGCGTCAATTATTGTATACGCGATGTACCTTATGCATGTTCATCTTGCGTCTATAGTTTGATTTTTATACGCGTAATTAACCATGGCACCCTCATAATTATTAAGGATTACTTCCAAGCTACAGTACATGTAAGTTGAAGACTGCAAACGCCTATAAACCCAGAAAACAAGAGGCGATGATACCTTCGCTAATACCGAATTAATTGCAGAGTAAGCAATAACTTAACTCGTCTTTCGTGAGCACAATACCGACAAATGTAAACACCTAACTGCTTTACCGGTTCTTGCGAAAACAACCAGCTCGGTGTTACCGCCCCAGCACTATTGTTTACGCTGAGTAACAGAAGTATCTAGCCTATGGCATAGGATTTGATGACTGTGCTTCAGTCAAGAATTCTAAGGATACTTAGTGTATGCATTATAAGACATGGAGGACATTGAAGCATCCTCAGATGCTAACGGCGCTGAGTGCCGTCTGCCTATCCATGGCCTCTTTGAATACTATGGCCGCAACCGATGGGACCTTGGGAGGTACGTCAGAAGGTACGGCTATCATCTCTATCATCAAAGAGGATGCTGTTTTAATTACTGATCTCGATGATCTGTTCTTAGGCACTAACGGTGTGTTGAACGGCAACAAGGTTGATGCAGATGCTGTTTGCGTGTTCTCGTCTACAGGCTCGTATAACATCTCAATTACCTCCGTAAACGGCTCTTTCGTACTGCAATCTGACACCACTACCTCTGATATTGCGTATTCGCTGAGCTGGATAACCGACACGGCATTTCCTGTCACCTACAACAATACAATACCTGATCTTATCGGTGATAGTTTAAGCACGAATTGCGGTGGTTCGACCAATGCCATTTTCCAGGTCACAGTGACACCCGAAGAATTCAATGCGGCAGAGCCTGGTACCTATCAGGATACGTTGACGTTACTTGTTCAGCCAGAGTAAGAATACTCAACGTAACCGTTTAGACTCATGAACAAACTTCGCCAACTACTCTGGGCCGTCGGTATAGCCTTGGCCTTACTGAGCAGCTATAAAACAGCAACGGCTGGTGGTTTAGATTTTGTCAGAAATTTAAACCTAGGCGCATGGTCACCTTTTGCAGCTTACTGGGAAGGTCGCTCGCCCGTATGCGCTTGGACTGAAAATGAAGAAATCGGATTTCGCATCGTTGCGTTAGACCAGAACAATTCAAATACATTCCACTTGACCAATGATGTCGGTGATCGAGTTAGGTTTAGTTTATTTTGGCAAGACTTTAACAACCCCCTGTCAGGTGAACAACTGGTTGCTGGAAGACCCTCTAGACACGCATACTCATTTAACACCGGCAACGGGTGCGGTATCAGCCCCAACTACTTGACACGAATGCGCGTAGATAGAGCTGATTTTGACAATGTTATGCCGGGCATTTATGAAGGTGCTGTTCTACTGATGCTATCGCCTATTTAGTCACTTGCATCGATGAGTGTGCGGCTTAAGAACTGCCCCAGTCTGCTGGGGAGCGTGCTTTGTGATATCGTAATCCCTAGCTAAACAATTAGGATTTCACATGGATGTGAATGACCGATGTCCGCGCTGCGCGGCAACTCGTGAAAACTGGGTACGCGACGGATTCTTCCTTCGTGCTGACGATGCAAAGAAAATCCAGCGCTGGCAGTGCAAGCCATG
>CALKLO010000061.1 GCA_937991945.1 uncultured Granulosicoccus sp. | reverse complement strand
CTCAGATTGGCACAACACCGAAAACTGATTTCGCGCCATATCAACCAACATGCCCCTACGGATCATTTCTGACGATTGCGCAATTGAGCTTGTCACAAACGCACCCGTCACTAAGCTCAGACACAGAACTCTAGAGAGCGTACTAATACGATTTTTCATCGATTGGTTATCATTTTACGAAGTTGTCTCGATTGTACGGTGAATCGGCTTAACCCCCAATTCTCTTTGTCAGCGTTCTAGTTATTACATGATCGCAAAAGAGAACAAACAATGCGCTATTTAACAAAAAATTCCGTTTTAATCGCTCTGGCCAGTGGCCTGCTAACACTTGCAGCCTGCACACCGACAGAACAAGCCTCCTATCCCAACACATCGACAAAACAAGCCTTCAAACCCAGCACATCGAGTATCAAGCTTGAGAGCCAGGTTGGTCATGCCTCTGTGCAACGACTACATGAATCTCCCGCATTTAGTGCGAGTTCGATCAATACGCCGTACACAATGTCCAGGGGCACTATCAGTCCTCAGCTCACCCTACGCACCGACTCTCGTATGGCACCTAAACCCAATAGTGAAAAATACGCTCACTACGACGCTAATCAAACTTTCCAAAGCGCTGCCCAGCGAGTCTCAACGTTTAGTATCGATGTTGACACCGGTGCCTATTCCAATATGCGCCGAATGCTTCAACATGGGACGCTGCCACCCGCAGATGCCATTCGTATAGAAGAACTCATTAACTATTTTGACTATAACTACAGCCGAGATGTCACAGCAGAGAAACCATTCTCTGTTCATACCGAGATAGCGCGAACACCGTGGAATAAAAACACCCACCTTATGCGTATTGCTCTTGCAGGCGATGCACCTAACAAGGGGCGGAATATGCCGGCTAATTTGGTGTTCCTACTCGATGTATCAGGCTCTATGAACAGCGCAAATAAATTGGGTTTAGTAAAATCTTCAATCAGTATGATGACTGAGGAAATGGACGCCAACGATACGATCAGCATTGTGGTTTATGCCGGTTCTAGTGGCACTGTCCTAGAACCCACGCCTGCAAATCAGCAAGCGTCAATTCACCGAGCGTTAGGGCGTTTGTCGGCGGGTGGCTCTACAAACGGTCAGCAAGGCATCGAATTGGCATACCAACTTGCGCTAGAGAACTACATCGAAGATGGAATTAATCGGGTTATTCTTGCAACCGACGGAGATTTCAATGTCGGCACGACAAACATCAATGCACTAAAAAAACTTATTGCCGATAAACGAGACTCCGGAATCGCCCTGACGACCTTAGGATTTGGCTCTGGAAATTACAATGATCACCTGATGGAGCAACTGGCCCAAGAAGGTAATGGCAATTATGCCTACATTGACACCTTAAGCGAAGCACGAAAAGTATTGGTCGACGAACTGGATGCCAGTCTTATAAACATAGCAAAGGATGTGAAAATTCAGGTGGAATTCAATCCGGCCACTGTCAGCGAGTACCGACTTATTGGGTATACCAACAGACTATTAGCTGACGAAGATTTCGACAATGATCAAGTCGATGCCGGTGAGATAGGCTCAGGTCATACCGTTACCGCATTTTACGAAATAGCGTTAGTGGGACAAGGCGGCGAAAAACACACAGCCACTCGTTATCAGACACCGATGACAACTGTTGCCACACACAATGCGGGAGAGCTTGCAGAAGTTAGACTACGCTATAAGCTACCCAATCAAGAAACCAGCCGTCTCATGAGTGAGATTATCTTAGCCGATAAAATTGAATCAAAATTCGCTAATACATCTACAGACTTTCAATTCGCAGCAAGCGTTGCTGCATTTGGTCAACGTCTACAGGATAGCTCAGCTATTGAATCGTTCGACTACAAAGCCATACGCAGACTAGCCCGTCGTGCGACGGGTGCTGATTCGTTTGGATACCGAGCAGAGTTTTTACGCCTTATCGATATAGCGAAGAGTTTGGACACTATTAATCGTGCAGCCTTGACGCCGCAATCAGCGTCTCAAGAGCGCGGCTGATGTCTAACATTGGATTTGATCGAGCGCACTATGATCAGTGATGATGCGCAATTGATGCTCGCTTATGTCAAAGGTGATGCAGCTGCTTTCGAGCAGCTGTATGCACGACACAAAGTAGCCTTATACCAGTTTGTTTTGAACAGCTGTAATGAGGAGGCGCGAGCTAGCGAACTATTTCAAGATGTCTGGTTGAAGGTGGTTAAGTCTCGCGCAACGTATCAGGCTCAATCCCCTTTCAATGCTTGGCTTTTTCGCATAGCACGCAATTGCCTCATAGATCACTATCGTCAGCAAGGACGCATACCGAGAATGGACAGTATTGACGACGATTCTAAGAGTAACGTTGTGCAGCTAACCTCGCCTATGCTGAGTCCAGAACAGATAGCAACATTAACTCAACGTCACGGCACGTTGAACAGTGCTCTATACACATTGCCCGACGTACAAAGAGAAGCTGTACTGCTTCGGCACATAGCAGGTATGAGCATCGCGGAAATCGCCATCATTGTCGAAACCGGTACAGAAACCGTTAAAAGTCGCCTACGTTATGCAATTGTACGATTGCGTTCTTTGTTGGAGAACACGTTATGAATCACGCACCCGATTCAAATGCCACACCAAACGATAAAGATATCGCTGAGCTGTTCAAACAACAGCAAGTTCGTATACCGGAAGGCTTAGACGACACCATTCTAAAAGCATCTAGAGAAGCGTTGAAAGACAATGACGCTTCTCAACAACGTTTAATACCACAGGCACCGTGGATGGCGGTTGCAGCCACTGTTGTTCTTGCCGTATTGGTTGCCCCCTTAATGCTGACATCACCCGACACGCAATTGGAAGTCGATGTCATGGAGATCCAATCTGAAGCTCAGACGCCGTCAGCACTCGAGCGACCCACGCTTACGCCTACACCGACAGATGAGCCTGCGAACGCAACGCCCCCCGCACCTGAACTTACCTTGAAGCTTGCGCCTATGCTCGCCCCCAATGAAAACGCTTCCACCGCAAGTGATAGCGCGAAGAGACAATCAGACAGCGCAATGAAACGTCCCATGACGAGTTCTGCATCCACAGGTGCTCCGGTCAACACGAATTCCACGACGTCATCACTTAGCAGCGACTCACCTCGATATAGAAGCACTCCAAAGAGTTGGTTAAATCAGATAGAGCGGTTGATCATGCTCGAACAATTAACCGAGGCACAAGAAGAGTATGATCTGTTTGTAGAACAATACCCTGACCACTTAACAGACATTAAAATTCCAGAACAATGACCGTAGCCATGGATTTAAAGCAAAAAAACTACTGGATATTCGACATGGACGGTACCTTAACCGAAGCCATGCATGATTTTGACGCTATGCGTGCAGCATTATCGCTACCTATGGGTGTACCCATTCTGGAAGCATTGGATGCGATGGAGCCAAAAGTGGCCCAGCAAAAACATCAAGAGCTAGATGCGATGGAACTGCGTATGGCGGCCGATGCGACAACGCAACCGGGTTGCATCGAATTACTCGACTGCCTACTTGCACGAGGTGCAAAGCTTGGCATACTAACGCGCAACGGAAAACAAATAGCAGAAGCGACGCTTGCCGCCTGCGGTTTAGATCATTACTTCACTACCGAGACGATTGTAAGTCGAGATTGCTGCACACCGAAGCCTGATCCTGCAGGCATACACCAGCTGTTAGCCCTGTGGGACGCGCCTATCAATGAGACTGTCATGGTAGGAGACTACTTGTTTGATATTGAGGCGGGTCGTGCGGCAGGTGTTGCCAGTGTTCATATGGATGTAACGGGGCAGTATGCATGGCCCGAGCTAACGGATGTCGGAGTTAACTCTCTTGCAGCCCTGCAGCAACAAATAAGCTAGGTAGCAGGACGATACACTGACCAACGGCATACCCGCACAAACACCGAAAATATAAGAATAAACCACAACGAGCTCGCCCCTCCTCCACTTTGTGTACGAGTGACGGGCAGCTCTTCTCGAATGGCAGTGTTCGCAAAAACCAATGCGTCACCAATGGCATCGGACACTTCAATGCGCGATGCCGCACTGCCCGATGGACATAGGTCGGTGGGTATAAGCGTATCAGCCACACACACATCCAGTGCATGCTGCCCTTCTTGAATTAACTGAAGCGTTGAATCAGAACCGCAACTCACAACTTCGCGTAGCTGAGTTAGCGGTTGAACCTCTGTATTCACATCCATTAACTCTCGACCCGCTAGGGCATCGCACAATCGTATCGATTGACGGGCTTCCACTAGATCATCTTGCAGACCATGCACCATCATTAGTGGCGGTATATCCAGTCCACCCTCGACAATACGTATGGGAAAACTATTTTCAGGAACGGGCGTCGCGTTGAGATCAGCAGCTTCAGCACTGACACCAATGACCTTGTCTAAAATATTTAGCCCCTGCGAATTAGTGTAGTTTCCGTTTCGAACTCTCAGAGCAAAATCAGTAAAGTCAGTTGGGGGATAAAACAAAATACCCGCGGCTACATCCTCAGGGTAATTAACAGCTAATGAGACAGCCAAATGCGCCCCCGCAGATTGACCGAACACAACAGGTTTTGTTGTGCTGCCATAGGTTTGCGCATTGTTACGAACCCACTCTAATGCAGCGCTAGCGTCATCAGTAATATCAACAATAGACGCATTGTTACAAGCAGCGCTGCCTTCACTGTCACCTAGTAGGCGATAGAAAGGTGCATAAACCACAAAGCCTTGCTCGGTGAAATGAGGGATGCTCAGTTCAAGACCAAAAAAACCAAACCCACGTGCACTCCAACTACCACCGTGTAGTGCCAGTAAAGACCCGTTACCCGAAGAGCCAGGCTTTGGAGAATACACACGCATTTCAAGATTACACGTACCAGCCGTTGTATTCACGGTGCGGTAAATGCTTCGTTGCAAATACGGTTGTGCCACATTGTCTAGCGAGCGCGCACCCAGATCTATGCGCGTGCCCGGCGATAGCGTCCACGAGTTTTCGACCAACCCCTGTCCCTCACCCAGTTGCGACGCATCTAGAAGTACCTGGCAGTGACTGAATAGCGAAGTAGGAGAAAAATTGATCGGCGTTGAACAATTTGCATCGGTGAAGTAAGTTGCCTCAGCAGAGCTGTCAGGATCAACACTCGTGCATGCTCCAGCATCTGAGACATACAGCTGCGCCACATCGCCGTCTGCTAAAAGTGGCTCTACTAAAGCGCACGCTAACGAGCTTTGAAAAATACTCGACAGACTCGGATTACTTTGAGCTAACGCTTGCTGTGAAAACGATAAAGAAATAGCAGCAAACGCTAGCGTTAAACGAACGCCCATAGTGTTTTAACCAGCAACTTCGGCTTTCAAAATAACGACTCTAATTTGATCAGCACTACTGCGGTTCATCTTTTGCCCGGTATCAAACACATAGCGCTGCCCTGCACCAATGGTGTTACGTAATGTCTGGACACGCTGTGGAGCACCAGGGCTCATTTGCAAACCCAGTTGCACGTTGGAGACTGAGCGAGACGTTTGATTAATCAATTCGATAACAAAGTTGCCATTACGATTTAACCCTTGGCGCACCAGCAATCGCGAGTCAGCCGTTTTAGCGGGTTCTAATCGTAATAATGCGGCTTTAGCGGAGGCCGCTTCTTTTCCTGATGCTTGAGCCGCCATAGCGTAGTATCTTTTTGCTACCTGTAAATTGCCTTGGCGTTCAGCAAATTGCCCCAGTCCGAGTTGTGCTGCTGTCGTTGGCAACAACTTAAGACTAGTGGCGTAGTCTGCCTGTGCAGCTTTCGCATTGTTTTGCTGCTCGTTGATTTTTCCACGTTGCAGGTAGTAATAATAAAACTGCTGATTAAGCTTTATGGCTTTGTCAAAGTTACGTTTTGCAGACGTCAATTTATTTTGAGATAGCGCGATATCGCCTTGCAGTGAATGGAAATGTGCTTCTGCTGGTTCAAGCTTAATCGCTGTGTTTAACAACGCAGATGCTTGCGATACATTTTTGTTTTGAAACGCGACCTGAGCCTTGTCATAAGCCTCATACGCTTTTTGTGATTTGTATAGACGCGCCATAGCCTTCTTGTAGCTTTGTTCACCTACCGTGCCACCAGGCGCTAAGGACTGTGCCGTCTTTATATTCTCAGAAACTCGCCGTTCGGAAGGGGGATGACTTGCAAATAAACGGCTCAACGTGTCTGAGCTCTGGCCTTTTGACAGTTCAACAAATGTGCGTTGCAAACCAACAGCACCTTGCGGATCAAAGCCTGCTCGGGCCATGTAGGTCATACCGTATTGATCGGCTTCCAGCTCAGCACCTTGGCCGTATTGGCTATTAATGATTTGCGCACCCACACTGGAGAGTAATTGCGCTTGTTGTCCGTAGCCTTCACGGGCGCCAACAACCGATGCTGTCAGTACTCCTAGCTGCAGCCCTATGCCACGTGTCTGTCCTTTCGCACCGTGCTTGGCAGCCGAGTGAACAATTTCGTGTCCCAAGACAGCAGCTAACTCTGCCTCACTTTTGAGTTGCACTAATAGCCCGCGGTTGATACTAATTTTGCCACCGGGGAGAGCCCAAGCATTCGGTGTTGAATCATTAATGACATTGAATTCGTAGGGAAGCATGCGATCACTCTTGGCTGCAAGACGCTGCCCGACACTTCGCACGTAGGCTTCAACACCTGGATCAACCACGTAGTCGCCGCCTTGAGATTGTCTAAGCGGCAAATATTGCTGCGCGCCAATCTGAAGTTCCCAATCTTCGGACACTAATAGGAAGTCTTTCTTTCCTGTGACAGGGTTTTGCACACAGGCACTGAGAAGTAATGCCGAGACCAAGCCTAAACCTGCAGCCGGTAATTTGAATAATGCCTTCATGCTGAGTTCTCCTTGTGCCATGTCCCTATGGCGATATTTAGTTAGTGTTGATGCCCACCTAAACCATGGGCGTGCCCATGTGCGATTTCCTCTGCAGAGGCCTCTCTAACGGAAACAATTTGCACGTCGAAGGTCAGATCAACACCTGCCAGCGGGTGGTTAATATCCAGATCAAGGTTAAATTTTCCGACCTTGACGACGGTCGCTGGACTGGGGCCATGCTCGGCTTGAATCGTAATAATTTGACCCGGACGGAACATCTGTTGCTTTCCACCGTCTATCTTCTTACGCGACAACCGCTGAACCCTATCCGGATAGTGACGACCGTAGGCTTTTTCATGAGGTATGGTGATGGAAAAATCGTCACCAGGCATTTTCCCAACAAAGGCGTCTTGCAACGCTATGAGCACGCCCCTTTCGCCATGCAGGCACAGCACCGGATCACCCTCTTTCGAGGACTCGACCTTTTTTGCAGATGAATCGTACAAATCATAATGGAAGGCCACCACTTTACCGGGACCTGCTGCGCTGTCTCCAGCCGGGGACTGCGTACTATCAGTCACGGAGGAATCTGACATGGTAAAAACTCCTGATCCAGTAATGTTTATGCGTGGTAAGAGCGTCCCATGATACCTATTGAAAACCCATCGTGGGCGGCAAGCCAAGGCCTGCAACCCTTATCAACACGTTTGCGTACAAGTCGCGGTGGTCTGATGAGTCCAACAATGTTCAAAAAGATGCTTCGAGGGCTTGCCCTGCTAATGGCGGTCACCATTTTGGCAGGATGCACCAACAGCAAACTGATTATCGGCCCCCTGTACAACCGCCTAGACGATCAAATGCGTAATGAGTTCAATAAAATGGGCACATTTACCGACGCCCAAACACAAGCCTTTGAGCAAGCTGTTGGGACATTTCATGTCTGGCATCGACAGAACGAGATGCCAAAATACGCTGATTTACTGGGTGAAATCGCACAATCTATAGGCCAACAGGGCGCAACCTCTAAAGCCGATGTCGATAGCTGGGCTGCAAGCTTAGAAGTTCTCTCAAAGAATGTTCGAGAATGCCATCCCGTCAATTATTCTATTGATTTGATTCAGTCATTAAGCGACAAACAAATCGATGCTATTGAGCGTCGATTCAAAGCTGAGCGGCTAAAAAATCGCGAAAAATACGGATCTCAAACCAAAGAAGAGCGAGTCGAGCGCAGATTGAAAAACATGGTGAAATGGTCAGGGCGACTCGGTTTGGATTTCACCACAGCACAAAAAGCCATTCTGCGAGACAGTCTCACGCAACAAGTCAGCTTACGAAAAGAGTATTACGCCCTCTCTGAAGAATGGAACAACTACCTTTTCTTTCTTGCTCGTAACCAGGAAAACCCCGCCTACGATGCCGCTTTGCAAAAGCACATTTCCAGATTGTGGACGCTACTTGAAAAGGCGCATCCTGAGGAATGGCATGCCATCAGAGATTTGTGGCGCGAAACGACCTATACCCTGATCGGAACATTCTCTCGGGACCAAAGAACCGTCACTCGTCAGTGGTTATCCAAGATGGCAAAAACGGTTAAGGGGATCTCACGAGATAAACCCTCATTCAAGGTTAACCCTGACGCAGGCGATGGATGCTTGGTAGCCGCTACAAACTGAGCTACTCCTGAGTTGCCAGCCAGTCCCGGTGCTCGCTAAACGCTTTCTGAATATCTTGCACGCTATGCATTTTACGAATACGCCCGAATAACTCGGGCGCCTCTGTGTAGCTGCGCTTTAAATACGCCAACCATTGCTTGGTTCTATTGCCAATATGTCTTGGGCTCTGGCTATCTGAGCGTAAAAACTGCGCTTCAACCAAGTGCGACACGTCCAACCACGCAATAGGTGTGACGGACTCACCTTTAGCCGCAGCCGCTATACGTAGAGCCAAATCGGGTGCGGCTAAAGCCCCTCGACCCAACATGATATGCGTGCAACCACTGGCCTGGCGTGCAGCCACACTATCCTCGATCGTCCAAATTTCACCGTTAATGTAGGTAGTAAGATCGCCGTTTGGCACGACAGGACGCACATTAGCCCACCAAGCGGGAGGCTTGTAGCCGTCAAATTTTGTCCGCGCATGTATCGCAAGCTCGGTAGCGCCAGCGTCTCTTATCCCCTGAACAATGTCGCCTAGGGCGTCACTATTGTCATAGCCTAGGCGTATTTTTGCGGTCACCGGTATATCTGCTGGTACGGCATCTCTGACCGCACGGACAATGTCGGCAACCACAGAGGGTGTGCGCAGCAATATGGAACCGCCCATGCTCTTGTTCACAGTTTTGGCGGGGCAACCGAAATTCAGATCGATTCCCGGAGACCCTAGCTGAGCTGCTCGCACCGCATTTTTAGCTAATGCGTCCGGTTCGCTACCTAGCAATTGCGAATAAACGGGGATGCCGTGCTCGGTGTGTCCGCCAGTTTCAAGTTCTGGGCACAATCGAAAGAACACTTTTTCAGGCAGCAGCACATCGCCCACTCTAATAAATTCAGTAACACAACGCGTGTATCCACCAATACCGGTTAAGAGCCGGCGCATTGGCGCATCTATGACGCCTTCCATGGGGGCCAATACAATGTTGTGACCCGTCAAATCGGGAGCGGTACTGGCAGATTGCAAAAGTGCGGACATCCGAAGAGAGATAAAGAGCTTAATAATAGTGCTAAGCATCACATGATAACGCTACACGCGTATCATCACTGGCTTATCGTTAGACACCCGCCTACACTGCCCCCATGTTGGAAATCGGCTATACATCAGAACTCCTCGTTAATGAGGTCAATCGCGAATCCATCACACTTGAGGGCCATGAACTCGGTCCCGTGTTGATGAACACCAGTGAGGCCCCTTTGGCAGCACCTGGCGATACCCTCGAGGTTTTTCTCTACAACAACGGTGCTGGCGATCCTATCGCCACCATGACCATGCCTATGGTGCAGAGAGGACAGTGCGCATCTCTTAAGGTTGTCGACATCACCAATGCTGGCGCGTTTCTAGATTGGGGCTTATCAAAAAACCTACTCCTGCCTTTCGCAGAACAACGTCGTCCGCTTGAAATTGGCCGTCACGAGAGCGTGCTCGTCTATAAAGACAATTCAGGGCGTCTCGCTGCCAGCAGTCGATTAGATCACCACCTGCCTGAAATCGTAGACGATCTGAAGCCTTGGCAGTCGGTATCGCTATTGATATTCCAGCGCACTGATTTAGGTCTGAAAGCGGTGGTTGATAATCGTGCCGTAGGTCTTTTGTACAAAGACGAGATTTTCCAAGCTATCCGCGTCGGCGAACTGCATACCGGCTACGTGAAACGATTGCGCCACGATGGCCGTATTGATCTGACGCTGCAACCTCGTTCGAAAGAACTGGCACCAGAACTCTCAGCCCGCATTATCACGTACTTGCAAGACAATGATGGCCGTTGTGAACTCTGTGATAAGAGTTCACCCGAAGCCATTCAGGCCATTTTTCAAGTCAGTAAAAAGAATTTTAAGAAAGCGATCAGCGCTTTGTACCGGGAACGAAAAATCGTCATACATCCCGATCACATCGAACTCAATACACAGCCACAAGAGTAGGCCTGCAATACGATGACCATCAATTGGTTTCCAGGGCATATGCACAAAGCCCGAAAAGAGATGGCCAAAGTGCTGCCAGAAATCGATGTCATCTTGGAGGTGCTTGACGCGCGCATTCCGTGGAGCAGCGATAACCCCATGCTCACCGACATCGCCAAACACAAGCCCGTATTACGCGTGCTGACAAAATCAGATCTCGCTGATAAATCTAGAACCGAAGAATGGTTGGAGTTTTTCCGATCTAATGAACAACAAGATGCCTTGGCGATTTCAACCGCTGAACCTGCAAAGTACAAAGAAATTCCAGAACGTCTCAAAGCGTTGGTGACGGTCACTAAAACGCCTCGCCTTAAATCACGCGTAGCGATGGTCGTTGGCATACCCAACGTTGGCAAGTCCACACTGATTAATAAGTTGACTGGCCGCGTTCATGCAAAGACGGGTAACGAACCTGCAATTACCAAACGCCAACAATTAATCATACTGACCGACTCCTGGAACCTTCGCGATACTCCTGGGGTGCTGTGGCCGAAATTCGAAAATGCTGCCAGCGGGTACCGACTCGCTGCCACCGGCGCTGTTCGAGATACGGCTATGGATAGCGCAGAAGTTGCCAGCTACCTACTCGATCATTTAATCGTCGAATACGGCGATGCGCTTCGGGCACGTTACGGAGCGGAACTCCCCTTAAACGACAGTGTTGACACACTGGAGTGCATTGGCCGTAAACGCGGCTGTATAGGTGCCGGCGCTATGGTCGATTTTGATCGCGCAGGCAGACTACTACTTCAAGAATTTAGAGACGGCTTACTCGGTGGAATGACCCTCGAGACACCTGCTATACGGCTGAAAGAGCTCCAAGAGACTGAAGCGAGACTAGCTAAAATAGCAGCCAAGAAAGAGGCTCGAAAAGAGAAGAAAACTCAAGAGCGTGCAGAAAACCGCGCGCGCAAAAATGCCGCCAAACGACCCTAGCCTTTCGATATGAGTACCACGCGTCTACCTAAGTCTATTTACCTGTTGTCACTGTGCAACGCGTACTTATACATATGCGCATCACTACTGATAACTATCTCAGCACTCATTGGTTTTGAACTAGCCCCAGATAAACGCTTATCTACCCTGCCATTAGCGTTACAGTTCTTTGCCATTATGTGTGGCAGTGTGCCGGCTTCATTGATCATGGGGAAAATTGGCCGTAAAGCCGGATTTTTAATTGGCGGCTCAATTGGTGTTGTTGGGGCCTGCATTGCATTATGGTCTGTCTTCAACGGTCACTTCATTGGCTATTGCTTGGCCACAATCTGCTTTGGTCTATTTGCAGCCTTTGGTAATTACTACCGATTTACCGCAGCAGAAGTCGTCCCACTATCGGGTAAATCATTGGCCATTTCTATGGTGATGGCAGGCGGCGTAATCGCAGCCTTCATTGGGCCTAACCTGGCCAATTGGAGTGCCGGCTTTTTTCCAAGTAGCCTTTTTGCTGGACCATTTGCCGTTTTAATCGGCGTGTATTTTTTGTCCATGATGACAATCGCCTTTGCTGATTTGCCAGCACCGGTTAAAAGCGATGAGCCTTATAACGGTCGCTCGTTAACATTGATTCTGGCACAACCCGTTTTCATCATTGCGGTGCTGTGCCAAATGCTGGGTTACGGCACCATGAATCTTGTTATGACGGCCACACCATTGGCCATGCAAGATCACTCGTATGGACTGGGAGCTACCGCCTTTGTCATTCAATGGCATGTGGTTTCCATGTTTGCACCCTCCTTTATCACTGGGCACCTCATTCAAAAAATCGGCATTGTAAAAGTGCTCGGTATGGGTGTCGCTCTAGGTCTGAGTTGTGTGGCTATAAACCTCATGGGCAGTAGCATGATGCATTACACAGCATCACTCGTTCTATTAGGTGTGAGCTGGAATTTTCTATTTATAGGCGGCACATCGCTGTTGACTGATGTCTACCAGAGTTCAGAAAAATCACGGACGCAAGCAGCGAACGATCTCATCGTGTTTAGCACCGTGACGATCACGGCATTAGCTGCCGGCGGCATGCACCACCTATTCGGCTATCGCATCGTCAATATATCGGTTATCCCCTTTTTGCTTATTACTGGCCTTGCGGTCATTTGGCTATCGCGCATACGCCGCCCAGCCTTGGCTTCAAACGTTAGCTAAATCACAAAAAACAAAGCCGTGTGTGATTTAAGCCGGCTGACACGGCTCGGGTACTCGAAAAACCTAATTTTGAGCCGCTAGCTAGACATTATTAGAAATTCGTTAGGTGTCGCATCCTGTCACTGGATGCCCGCTCGAGGAAAATCGATGTCAGTGTCAGCAATCTCGACCCCCAATATTCTACTGGTAGCCGTATTAACGGTTATGTGTGGCGCATGCTCCATCACCAATGGGGACGTGTATACCACTGAGGAACAAAGGATGTCGCTCACGCGCTGGCATCAATGCATACAGCGTCATCGTGATGCGCATCGCGGCTCTATCCTAGCCCTGCAACGAGACGTAGCTATCGGCTGTGAAGGTTACCAACGGGACGTTGTAGCGACCTATCCAGAGCACTTGGAGAACCAAGTAGACTCGCTCCTGTCTGATCACGCGAACGAGATGAACACTGAGCACTTCTTGCGATCGAGTAACCTGGCTACTTGGATTCCCAAAAAGGGCGCCGATAATGATAATTTGGGTATACGTATGATCGGCACATTGCCAGAAGATCTATGACATAGTGCGCGCGATTAATTAACGAATAACCCCATTGATAGGATTCAACCACCTAATGAAAAAGATTCTACTTGCCAGCGCTACAACACTGGTAATCAGCAGCCTCCTAGCAGCTCCCGTATTCGCACAGGACGTCGCTCTAGACACCGACAAAGCTAAAGTCAGCTATGGCTTGGGCCTAATGATTGGTGATCGCGTGCTCTCTCAATACGGCGATCTAGACCTAGACGTTTTATTTCTAGCCATGAAGGCACAGCATGCGGGTGAAGAGACTCTAATGACACCTGAAGAAGCTCAGGCAGCACTGGAAGCTGAGCAACAGCGTGTCGCCACTGAAGCCTCTGCAGCAGCTGCCCAAGTGGGTCAGGACTTCTTAGCTGAAAACAAAGCCAAAGAAGGTGTAACAACGACTGAGAGCGGACTTCAATACGAAGTAATCACAGCAGCTGAAGGCGCCAAGCCAACAGCTGACGATACCGTTAGTGTTCACTACGTGGGCACCCTACTCGACGGTACTGAATTCGATAGCTCTATTGCTCGTGGCGAGCCTGCATCATTCCCACTTAAGGGTGTGATTCCTGGTTGGACAGAAGGACTACAGCTTATGAACGTCGGCTCTAAGTTCCGCTTTGTTATTCCATCTGACCTGGCTTACGGTGATCGTGGTGCTGGCCAGGCAATCGGACCCGGCGAGACTCTGATCTTTGAGGTAGAACTGTTAGAAATCAAATAGTCGATACTGTATCGACTTGATGTCAGCGCTCGTGCCCAGTCACTGAGCGCTGACTGTTTTCCCAATCATCTGGCTGCCACACAGGAACATCCTCTGCAGGCAAATGTGTATTTCGGATTAGATCTGCGGCTCGCTCCGCAACCATCATACTTGGCGCGTTTAAATTGCCATTTGTGATCACTGGAAAAATCGAAGAATCCACCACGCGCAAACCTTCACACCCACGCACACGACACTCGCTGTCTAACACGGCCATGGGGTCATCATCCGCACCTAGCTTTACGCTGCACGATGGATGGTAGGCGCTTTCGACATTTTCTTTTACCCAAGCATCGATACTCTCATCAGAGTCAATGTGCATACCCGGTTGAATTTCGTTTCCACGAAAAGGTGCCATTGACGATTGCTGTAAAATTTCGCGCGTTAAGCGAATGCAATCACGCCAATCCTGTTTGTCTTGGTCATGCTGTAGGTAATTGAATAAGATACTGGGAGCCGTCATCGGGTCTGAGGAGCGTATGGCAACACGACCTCGACTACTGGGCTTATTGGGCCCTACATGGACTTGAAAACCGTCTCCTGCAAAGGCTGCACGCCCGTCATAACGCATTGCACCAGGCAAAAAATGATATTGAATATTGGGTGATTTCAAACCTGCTCGTGAGCGAATAAAGCCACACGATTCAAAATGGTTAGTGGCACCCAAGCCACGCTTAGTCGCTACCCAGCGAGCACCAATAAGCCCTTTACGCCACCAAGAGAGTTCACGGTTGAGTGATACCGGTTGCGTGCACTCGTATTGAAAATAGACTTCTAGGTGATCCTGTAAGTTCTCCCCGACTCCGGGCGAATCAACCACTACATCAACACCTGCATCGTTAAGTGTCTTAGCAGGGCCAATGCCTGAACGTTGCAAAATCGCTGGCGAGCCAATGGAGCCTGCACACAAAATGACTTCGGCTCGACTGAAGAGTTTTAACTGCCGGTTTGCTGTGATGTAGCGAACTCCAACAGCGCGATTACCCTCCATAATAATTTGGTCGACATGTACTCTTGAGATGACTTTCAAGTTGGGTCGAGAACGCACAGGATCAATGTAACTGCGAGAAGTCGATGAGCGCACCCCATCCTTTACAGACATGTGCTTTTGCCCAAAGCCCTCTTGCTGAAAGCCGTTATAATCAGCAGTAAAGGGATAACCAGCATCTTGTCCAGAGTCAATAAATGCCTGATACAAAGGATTCAGACGCATATCGTTTCCAGCGTTGACACCGACAGGTCCATCCCCACCACGATACTCACTTTCACCATGGTGCCAAGATTCAAGCTTCTTGTAGTACGGTAAACAGTTGGCATAGTTCCAACCTTTAGCACCAGCTGATTCCCATTGGTCTATATCGCAGGCGTGCCCCCTGACGAAGGCCATACCGTTTATCGATGATGACCCGCCCATGACCTTACCTCTGGGGCAGTCTAATCGGCGTCCATCCAAACCCGGTTCTTTTTCGGATTCAAACCCCCAATTGAAACGCGGCATATTCATCGGTATGGACAGGGCCGTAGGCATTCGCACAAAAATACTGTTATCAGAACCACCCGCCTCCAATAGCGCAACCGACACGTTAGGGTCTTCGGATAAGCGATTAGCCAGAATGCATCCGGCAGAACCCGCACCCACGACAATGTAGTCAAATTCGTTCATAGCGAAATAGTCCTTTAATTGCTACCGTGATTCATAGGGGGAGTATGCGGTCGTACGGGCACACGATTACCCGCCTCAACATCATTAAGATCAAGATGATTACGCATAAAACGCTCTGAGGCATCTTGCACGGGTTGGTGATCCCACGCGGTATATCGTCCTTGCCGTAACGCTTCGTAGCACAGTATTCGCCGCTGCTGATTCTCTCGAACATCTTCATCCAGTACCTCCAGATTCCAACGCTCATTCATTGCATCAACAAAATGCTTGAGCGTATCGGCATGCTTAGCACTATCTGCCAAGTTGTGTTGCTCAAGCGGGTCGTCATCAAGATTAAACAACTGCATAGGGTCAGCAGCACAATGTAAGAACTTCCATGGCCCCTGTCTTAGCATAATCATCGGTGAGACTGATCCTTCTGCCATGTACTCGGTAGCGATCATTCTGTCGGCTTGTGCATTGCCCAGTGCAGCACTCACTAAAGACTGACCATCGAGTGCCATAGCTATTTGGCTTTCATCAACGCCTGCAAGCTCAAGCAACGTGGGTAGGACATCCATAGCCGTGGCAGGCATGGAGACATTGTGTGGTTTAAATTTTCCGGGCGCCGCAATAGATAACGGAATACGAGAGGCCCCTTCGAAGAAATTCATTTTGTACCATAAGCCACGCTCGCCCAACATGTCACCATGATCGGACAAGAAGACCACCACGGTGTTGTCAGTGAAACCACAATTGTCGAGTGTTTCTAACAGCTCACCAATTTTGTCATCCAAATAACTGATGTTGGCGCAGTAAGCACGCCGTGCATTTTTCACATGATCATCGGTGACCTGGAAACGACTAGCGTCGACTGAATCGTAAATTCTTTGGCTGTGTGGATCACGTTGATCGCCATCCAGCGCAGGCACAGAAGGCTCAGGAATATCCACGCCTTCATATTTTGCCCAGTATTCAGGGCGCGCGGTATAAGGGTCATGAGGATGGGTAAAACTAGCCGTTAAACAAAAAGGACGATCATCCCTTTTACGCGCAATATTTAGCAAACTACGTTTAGCGTGATAAACAACCTCATCGTCGTACTCAAGCTGGTTTGAGGTTAATGCAACTCCTGCCTCAGTGACAGATGACAAGTTGTGATACCACCAGTCGACTCGTTCGAATGGCACTCGCCAGTCTGGTGTCCAGCCAAAATCAGCAGGGTATATGTCGGTTGTTAATCGATCTTCAAAGCCGTGTAATTGATCCGCACCCACAAAATGCATTTTGCCGCTCAGCGCTGTGTAGTAACCGGCGGCACGTAGGTAGTGGGCAAACGTAGGCAAGTTGGAGGGGAACTCAGCCGCGTTGTCATACACGGTGGTAGACGACGGCAACATGCCCGCCATGAAAGAACCCCGCGCTGGAGTACACAGTGGGCTGGGCGAATACGCGTTAGAAAAATTAACGCTACGCTGTGCAAGCTTACGCAGATTAGGCACATCTAGAAAATCGGCGGGCCCATCTTCCCAAAACAGACCCGTCAATTGGTCCACCATGAGAATTAGAAAATTCGGCTTACTATCCATCTGCTTTAATACTCAAGGTTCTTACCATTAAAAATCGGTTGCTACGCCACCCGCATCCTTTCGCATTTGTACAAACGCACGCAGTTCTTCTTTTATAGCTGGATCGAATTCCGGCTCTTTATAAGCCGCTAAGCGTTCTTTCCAAATTCTATTGGCTTTTTGCATGGCCGTAGGCTGACCAGCTTCTTCCCAACTCTCATAATTGCGCCAGTCGCTGAGCACCGGTGAGTAAAACGCATCTTTATACCGCTGCTGCGTATGCTCTGTTCCAAAGAAGTGTCCGCCCGGGCCTACCTCGGTGATGGTGTCTACTGCCAACGACGCTTCGCTAAAATCTAAGGGTGCTAGAAATTCTGCCACCATCTGTAATAGATCAATATCAAGGATGGTCTTCTCAAAGGAGCAGCACAAGCCACCTTCCATCCACCCTGCTCCATGCTTGAGCATGTTCATGCCACCGTTGATGGCACCCCAGAGTGAGAAGACACTTTCGTACGCTGCCTGAGCATCCATGGTGTTGGCTGCACACACGTTTGATGTTCTGTAAGGAAAGTTATATCGACGAGCTAATTGCCCACCAATAATTTGTGCCTTCATGTACTCAGGTGTGCCGAATGCAGGTGAGCCTGACTTCATGTCCACATTGGAGGTAAAACCACCGTACACCGCAGGCGCACCCGGTCTAACAATTTGGCTAAACGCGATACCAGCTAACGCTTCTGCATTTTGCTGAACCAAAGCACCGGCGATGGTGACCGGCGCCATAGCCCCTGACAACGTAAACGGTGTGATCACAACCGGTTGCCCCATCGATGACATTTCAATAATGCCTTGCATCATGGGTATGTCTAATTGCAGCGGGGAGTTGGTGTTAATCACGGTCCAAACAGATGGTTGATCTTTAAATTCATCAACACTGACACCACGACCAATGCGCGTCATCTCTATCGCATCACGATTTCTTTGTGCACCTAGGGAATAAATGCAAAATGATTTATCGGTTAGGGTCAGTAGATCGTACACGCAGTCTAGGTGTCGAACCGATGCATGTATATCAACAGGTTCGCACGGGTATCCACCGACTCCGTGCAGAATATTATGCTGCTGCGCTAGCTTCAGGAAATTTTGATAATCCTCACGATTACCTGTGCGGCGTCCCTTATCTAGACAAGAAGCGTTAGGCGCACTGGCCATCATAAAAAACGTTAAATAATCTCCACCAATAATAAGATTATGCGCCGGGTTTCTCGCATGCAGTGTGAATTGCGAAGGCACAGTGGCAATCAGTTGTTCTATTAATTCTGGTGAGAAATGCACGCGAACGCCGTCCTTGCCAATCTCAGCGCCTGCCTTGACCATCATGTCGCGTGCTTCATCGTGCAACACGGCAATACCCGTATCACGAAGCAATCGTAGCGACGCCTCATGCAATGCCTGTAATTCGTCCTCTGAAGCGATAGCAACAGGACTGTTTCGACCACGCATGGGTTGCGCAAATGGCTTTTGTTCAAAACTGCCAGCAGCGGGTGCCGCACGGCGTCCACGACGAGTTCGTTTACCACTACGAGGTTCTGCCGCTTGATCCGCTGATGACATGTTCTCTCCTTAACTACTTGGTGCCGAAAATACGATCGCCAGCGTCGCCCAGCCCAGGCACGATGTAGCCATGTTCATTCAACTTGGTATCAACCGCTGCGGTAACAACAGGGACATCAGGATGTGCTTCGTTAAACGCTTTGATACCTTCTGGCGACGATATGAGGCAGACAAATCGCATGTCCTTAGCACCGCCTTCTTTTAGTCGCTGAACAGCAGCAATAGCAGAATTTGCCGTAGCAAGCATAGGATCAACAACCACAATCAAGCGGCTTTCCATACGACTGGGCACCTTGTAGTAATACTCCACAGCCTGCAAGGTCTCCGGGTCACGATATAAACCCACATGCCCAACACGCGCCGAAGGAATCACATCAAGCATACCGTCCAGCATACCGTTACCGGCTCTAAGGATCGAAATGAAGGCAAGCTTGTGTCCCTTAAGTACGGGGGCATCCATGGCCTCAACCGGTGTCTCGATAGGAACGAGCTCCAACGGTAAATCACGCGTGACTTCGTAACACAGCAACCACGAAATCTCACGCAGCAATGCACGAAACGCCGAAGAAGATTGCTCGCGCCGACGCATGAGTGTCAGCTTATGCTGAACCAGCGGATGCTGCGCGATAGTCGCCTTGATACCTTTGTCTTTTAAGTCCTGTTCTGTAAGCATAGTTTTTTATATCTCGTTGCCATTGATGGCTTTATAACTGGCGATGTAAAACACCGCCATGCACAGCTACGCTCATTAAGCGAGCTTCTTATAACGAACCCTTTTTGGTTGAGTTGAAGCCTCACCTAAACGCTCACGACGATCAGCTTCATACTCTGTGTAGTTACCTTCGAAGAAGTTAATTTCACTAGGGTCTTCATAAGCCAATATATGCGTTGCCACTCTATCCAAGAACCAACGATCGTGTGAAATAACGATGGCACATCCGGCAAAATCTAACAAAGCTTCTTCGAGTGCACGAAGCGTTTCTACATCGAGATCGTTTGAGGGCTCATCCAGCAGAAGCACATTAGCGCCTTGCTTGAGTGTCATCGCAAGGTGTAATCGACCGCGCTCTCCCCCGGAAAGATCTTTAACAAATTTGCCCTGATCACTGCCTTTGAAGTTAAATCGCCCTACGTACTGCCGAGCCGGCATTTCATAGTTGTTGATAGTAATTATGTCGCTACCGTCAGCCAACACATCAAACACGGTTTTATCACCGTCAAGATCATCTCGGCTTTGGTCAACGTAGGCAAGGTCTGCTGATTCGCCCAAAACGATATTGCCCGAGTCTGGTTTCTCGCGGTCCATCAACATACGAAACAAGGTGGACTTACCTGCACCGTTACCACCGATTACGCCAACAATAGCGCCTTTAGGAACGCTGAACGATAAGTCGTCGATCAAAACGCGATCACCGTAGGACTTAGTCACGTTCTCAAAATCGATAACCTTGTCGCCTAGGCGTTGACCGGCAGGAATGTAGATCTCGTTGGTCTCCGAACGCTTTTGAAATTCCTGAGACTGCATTTCTTCATAACGCTGTAGACGAGCTTTTGATTTGGATTGGCGACCCTTCGCACCCTGTCGAACCCACTCCAATTCAGCCTTCATCGCTTTGGCGTGTGAGGACTCTTGCTTGGATTCCATATCGAGGCGAGCCGATTTTTGATCTAGCCAACCTGAGTAATTACCTTCGTAAGGGATGCCCTGGCCTCTATCGAGCTCCAGTATCCAGCCCGCGACATTGTCGAGAAAGTAACGATCGTGTGTGATGGCCACAACGGTGCCAGTGAAATCATGAAGGAAGTGCTCAAGCCAAGCGACCGAGTCAGCATCAAGGTGGTTGGTTGGCTCATCGAGCAGCAGCATGTCTGGGCTAGACAGCAAAAGCCTACACAATGCAACACGACGCTTTTCGCCACCAGACAGGTGTTCTACATTTTCATCCCAAGGGGGTAGACGCAAAGCATCAGCGGCAATATCCATCTGATGCTGGAGATTGTGCGCATCGGAGGCTTCGATGATGGCTTCGAGTTTTGCTTGCTTAGCTGCCAATGCGTCAAAGTCAGCATCCGGTTCAGCATAGGCCGAATACACCTTATCAAGCTCAGCCTGTGCCTCTTTTATCTCACTCACCGCCTCTTCAACGACTTCCAGGACGGTTTTGGTGGGATCGAGTTGCGGTTCCTGCTCCAGATAGCCGATTTTGATACCCGGCATTGGGCGTGCCTCGCCTTCGATATCAGTATCGAGGCCAGCCATGATCTTCAGAAGCGTGGATTTTCCAGAGCCATTCAAGCCTAAAACGCCGATTTTGGCGCCCGGAAAGAAGGACAAAGAGATGTTCTTCAGTATCTGACGTTTCGGGGGCACGATCTTGCCAACCCGATTCATGGTGTAGACGTACTGAGCCATTGAGAATCCGACGTTTAGTAAAACGATAGTGTATCGAAAAAGCAGCCGGTCCCCCAGTACCATTGTGTCGATTCGCAGCACAAACACTGAGCAGGCGAACTTGCGCGTTCCGCACTAGACTAAGTACTTGACGCCAGCATTGGCACCTAGGCTTTGCGCCTTCCACTTTACGATTCGGGCTTGAAAACATGTTTCAATCTTTCTTTCCCAGACCCAAGCTATTTTTCCTCTCAGCATTAGCGTGGTTTCTGGTAAGTCTTGGCATTTGGTACGGGTTTGCCGATGATTTGGCAGCCAGCCTAAGCTTCATGCGCGAGGCCTTGCCCGTGGCCGAGGGCGAGCGCCCGCCTTTCTTTACTCCAGAGAAAATTTGGGTCTACCAGTACATTACGCTGGTCGCCATCGTGTTTTGTGTTGCGTGGTTCTTTATCGACCGCAACAAATGGTACGGATGGGCCGTCTGCGGCACAGCCCTGATATTACTCGTTACCTACTTCCAAGTTCAGGTGAGCGTTTGGATAAACGACTGGTACGGTGACTTCTACAACCTGATACAGCTGGCCCTTTCAGAGAAAGGCACAAGCAACGTTAGCAGCGAAGAATATTACGGAAAACTGCTCACTCTGGTCTACATCCTGATACCCAACATCATTATTTTGGTGACCTTCTCCTTCTTCACCTCGCACTACGTTTTCCGTTGGAGAACAGCGATGAATGATTACTATATGGAGCATTGGGATAAGCTGCGTTTAGTAGAAGGCGCCTCTCAGCGAGTCCAGGAAGACACTCGACGATTTGCAGGCATCATGGAGAGCTTAGGATCTGCTTTCGTGAGTTCTGTTATGACGCTCATCGCTTTTCTGCCTTTACTGTGGAACTTATCAAAGGAAGTTACCGAGCTACCCCTCATTGGACCCATTGAAGGCTCGCTGGTCTTCCTTGCATTAATCTCGGCTGCCTTCGGCACGGTATTACTAGCAGCGGTTGGCTACCGACTACCGGGATTGGAATTCAACAATCAGAAAGTAGAAGCCGCCTATCGAAAGGAGCTCGTATACGGCGAAGATTATGAAGAACGCGCTGCCCCTCCTACCGTTAAAGAGTTATTTGCAGGCGTGCGTTTTAACAACTTCCGACTCTACTTTAATTACTTGTACTTTAACGTCTTCCGCTATGCCTACCTACAGGGTGCAACGTTCATTCCGCTTATCGCTTTAGGGCCTTCTATGGTTGCAGGGGTTCTGACGTTTGGTGTCTACCAACAGATAAGCAACGCGTTTAACCGGGTAGAAAATTCCTTTCAGTTCTTGGTTAACTCTTGGACGACCATTATCGATTTATTGTCCATCCACAAACGACTGATTGCCTTTGAATCGATCATCCATACTGAGCCTAAAGGCACAGCCGGCGAAACAGTTTAACGCTGAGGCGCAAGGGCTAGTCAGGTGGTGACTAGCCCTATATTTTTCTGCACTTGAAGCTACTGTGTGGAACGTCGTATTCAGTCTTCTCAGAGCGGTACTAAACTGGTTTTATATACCCCTATTTTATCGACATAGCTCTGAGCCCCTGCTCTCATCATTTCAAGAGCTCCATCGCTGACAGGCTTTATGATTTTAGCGGGCGATCCCAATACGAGGGATCCATCTGGGATCTGCATCCCTTCGGTCACCAATGCATTGGCCCCTATTAGGCAATTTTTGCCGATAACCGCGTTGTTTAACACCACAGCATTCATACCAATCAGACTGTCGTCGCCAACGTGGCAGCCATGCAGCATCACCTTATGGCCAATAGTCACACGTTGCCCTACGTTGATCGGCGCCCCCTCATCGACATGCAGAATGGATCCATCTTGAATGTTGGACCCCTCACCAATTGTGATGGTGTCGTTATCACCACGCAACACGGCATTGAACCAGATCGATACGTGCTCACCCACAACAACGTCGCCAATAACTGACGCTGTCGGTGCAACAAAAACGTCATCACCCATTTGCGGTTTTTTATTATCTAGTGCGTAAAGCATGCATTTTTTCCTCTAGTGGCAGTTCAAACTCATACTACCTCAACAGGCGTCCATGCTTTTCTAAAATGAGATCTGCTGCACACCCATGCTACTGGAGTTAATTAGTGTTAACAAAATGCCCTGAAACAAGCTTTAGGTTCGGCAGGTTATTCCGATAATTTGGGTAAGCGTATAAACGACATCACCAGACACAATATGAGTCAGCCTGACGTATTGGCAAACAACGTATCGGTCACTTCAGCAAGACCTGCGTCTCATAAACGAAAGCTGGCTGACACCCTGTGGCAGCCATTTGCGCAGTACAAACTACTGACTCTTATGCTGGGCACAACGGTCATAGTTGCCTTTGCGTTGGGTATATTTTTATACCTAGCCTTTAGCAATATGATTGGCATTATTGATAGCCAGGGAAATTCCAACAACTATTACGGCGATATGATTGGCACGCAGCTAATCAACATATTTCGCTATTGTGGTGCGTTGTTTACGCTATACGTCATTTTGCTAGCCGCTGTTTGCATTACCTACACTCACCGTGTTGCCGGGCCAATCAGTCCGTTTACCCGACACATTGACGCCTTAAATACCGGCAACTACGCGCACCGTGTGACGCTTAGAAAAAATGACCTGCCTTTGTACAACGAGCATGCAGACAAACTGAATGCTCTGGCCATAACGCTAGAAACACAACAAGCGAATCTAAAGCCCCCTAATTAATAATTATTTCGGGCCCCATAACTTGAGTAGGCAGCCATGTTGATAGTGGAGGATAGTACGTCACGATAATTAGGAAGATGAACAAGATTCCTACGAACGGTAGCGCAGCCTTTACAACATTCAGTACGGACAACTTTGCGACCCCTGCAGTTACGAACAAATTGAGCCCAACCGGCGGCGTGATCATGCCTATTTCCATATTGACCACCATGATAATGCCTAGATGAATAGGGTCGATACCCAACTCCATGGCAATAGGAAATACTAGCGGTGCAACAATGATCAGTAGCCCTGATGGCTCCATAAACTGACCGCCTATCAGTAGTAGTACGTTCACAACTACTAAGAACATAATGGGCCCTAACCCGGCTGCCAACATCATCTCTGCGATGGCTTGAGGTATTTGCTCATCGGTTAAGACGTGCTTGAGTATCAAAGCATTGGCAATAATAAACATCAGCATGATGGTTAACTTGCCAGCTTCAAACAATACTTTACGAGTATCTCGGTGCAACCACACCGTGAGTAAACTCTGCGGATTTCTCAGTAAAGACTTCGATTTACCTTCCTCTATGTACAACGGCCCCATATCGCGGTAAACAAAGTTAGCGATAAAAAAGGCGTACATAGCAGCAACCGCTGCAGCTTCTGTCGGCGTGAACTTACCGCTGTAAATTCCACCTAAAATGATGACGATAAGAAGTAATCCCCACAAGGCATCTAATCCAGAAACAGCAATTTCCTTCCAACCTTTCCACGCTTGTTTGGGTAAATTTTTAATACGTGCAATGACGTATATGCCAATCATGAGCATGACACCCGCTAGCAATCCGGGGAATACACCGGCAAGGAACATTCGTCCAACAGAGACATCGGTAGCGGCTGCATAAACCACCATAACGATAGATGGCGGAATAAGAATGCCCAATGTTCCTGCATTACAAATAACACCTGCTGCAAATTCCTTGGTGTAGCCCACCTGACGCATGCCCGCAATAACAATGGTACCAATGGCGACAACCGTTGCAGGTGATGAGCCCGACAATGCCGCAAACATCATGCAGGCAAATACGGAGGCAATGGCCAGGCCACCGCGTACGTGACCAACGACAGAAATAGCAAAACGTATGATGCGCTTAGCAACACCGCCAGTGGACATAAAGCCTGAGGCTAGTACAAAAAACGGAATAGCTAACAGCGTGTAGTGACCTGTAAAGGCACTTAACAATGTCTGCGCGACTGAGGCCAGTGAAGCCTCAGAAAACAGTAACAAAAATCCAATACTGGAAACACCTAATGATACGGCGATAGGAATGCCCATTAACATCAGGGCAATAATGACAACAAAAAGCAGTAGCGCTTCCATATCAGTTGCTCCCCTTTGCGTCGAGCGCTTCGACAGGCACTTCGGCGTCCAAGTCGTCGTCCACTTCGTGAGTTTCTATGAGCAGGTATTGCTCCCCTCTCCAAACGCGCATACCTGCTTGGATGAATCGATAAGTAAGCAGAGCGGTGCTAATGGGGAGTACGGTATACGGCAAAAATCGCGGCATTTTCTCGTACAGCTCACCATCGTTTAACCAGTGAGCAAAAAACTGAAGAAACGCTGGCATAGGAATATCGTTGACCTCGTAAAACGCACGCTTGGTGGCAAATGCCCACCAATAGTCCCAGCTACCTTTGAGCAACAACAGGCTGAAGGCTATACAAACAAAGACCGCAAAAAGTGCAACAAGACGTCGTGTCGGTTTGGGCAGGAGTTGCACAACGACATCGACACCAATATGAAACGTGTGTTTGACCGCGTAGGACGCCCCAATGAGTACCAACCACGCAAACAAAAATACCGTGGCTTCAAGGGCCCATAAAATATTGGTATGCATGAGTCTGGCTATAACGTTAGCAAACGTTATCAGAGTCATCGCACCCAAGAAGAACGCTATGAGCGTCTCCTCTATTCGATCACCGGTGCTTGGTTGGATAGAGCTGGAGTCAGACATGACAGACTAAACCTGTGTTACCGGACAAAGTAAGACGGAAAATACATAAAAAAAGCGCGCCTCGTTACCACTATGCACACCCAATGAAGTTAGGCATGGTAGGGATAACGTGACACGCTTTGACAAGCAAAATACGTTTAAAACTTAGTTAAATGATTGTGCCGCTTCTATCATGTCAGCACCAACATCACCTTCAAACTGAGTCCATACAGGCTTTAGAGCTTCAACCCATGCAGCACGCTGCTCAGGAGAGAGAGTGCGCACAACTCCGCCAGCCGCGATAACCGCTTCTTTGGCTTTTTCATTCACAGCAAAAGACTCAGAGTTACGAAGCTCTGTTACTTCAGTCAGGATAGTGGAAAGCTGATCACGAACACCTGCATCCATTTCGTCCCACCATTCGCTAGACGTAACAACGAGATAGTCGATGATGCCGTGGTTAGATTCTGTGGTGCCATCTTGCACTTCAAAGAACTTCTTACCGTAAACGTTGGACCATGTATTTTCTTGGCCATCAACTACACCGGTTTGCAGCGCACCATACACTTCGCTAAAAGACATTTTTTGCGGGCTTGCACCTAGGGCTTCAAACTGCGCAACTAAAACATCAGACGGCTGAACACGAAATTTTAGCCCCGACGCATCACCTGGCATTTCTAAAGGCTTGTTCGCTGAGATTTGCTTCATGCCGTTGTGCCAAAAAGCTAAACCTTGTAGGCCACGCTTTCGCATGGAGTCCTTCATCGCTTGTCCAGCATCAGAGTTTTGAAAGCCATCTACCGCGTCAATATCTTTGAACATGAAAGGCAGATCAAAAATTCGGTACTGCTTAGTGAATTTTTCAAATTTTGACAGTGACGGTGCAGCCATCTGCACATCGCCATTGAGCATGGCTTCTAGCACTTTGTCATCGTCATAAAGCACAGAGTTTGGAAAAATTTCCATGCACGCAGTGCCGTTCATTTCTGCGTTGACTCTATCGGCAAGCAACGTGGCAGCGATACCTTTAGGGTGCTTGTCAGTGTTAGTAACATGGCTGAACTTGATGACCATTTCACCGCTATCGCAGTTGGCCAAAGCTGATCCAGAGATTCCGGTCATGCCTGTCATCAACAACACAGACATCAATGCGCTAGTACGCAGTTTCATAGTATTTCCTCGTATGTGGTTTGATCGGGCACGGAGACAAACGACGCTCTTGTTCCCAAATCGCGAAACAGTACTGACACGTTGTCAGTAGTGCACACCCCCAGCATGGTACGTCAAGGCGGGGCAAATTTACAGGCGCAATTAGGCGAATTTCTGCTTAACAGACCTCCGCAACGTCGTAATAAAGACTAGGCAGCCCCAATTATTGCCTCGAAGGCATCAGCGATCGATAACATGCCTGCATCATGATGCGCTGGCATCATTATCTGCAAGCCCGTCGGCAGACCAGCCTGGTGCATAGGAAGGCTGACGCTGCACATGTCCAGTAGATTCCCAGGCTGCGTGTTTTGCGAGGCCAACAGTGCACGATCATGCTTAGCGATATCGCTGAAGTCGGCCACAGGCATAGCAAGTACAGGGCATGTGGGCGATAACCATAGATCGACGTCGTTGAAGGTTTTAGCCGCCTGCTCAATCAAGACCCTACGTCGTTGTTGGGCGCGTAAATACGCGTGAGCCGATATATCAAAACCCACTGCAGCCCGTGCAGCTGTCACGGTGTCTACGCCCTGCTGTATAGCTGAAAAACGCTCAGGAGTGAGCGAGTTGAGTAGCTCTGCAGGAACAATGGCACTGAACAACTCTGTACGTTCATGCACCTCGGGAAAGGCAACCGGTACACGCACAGCACCCTGTGATTCCAGCAGCTGGCAAACACGCTCAAAATCGGCAGCAATAGCCGGGTCTATGTTATCGAAGAATAGGTCATCGACAATACCCAGACGCAAGCCCTTTATCCCAGCACGCGTAGGAACAGACTCGCCGGTGAACAATCGATGAATCAAGCTGGCATCGTGCACATTGCGGCATAAAGGTCCAACGGAATCCAGTGTCGTTGATAAGGAAAAGATACCATCGAGAGGCCAACGACCGCAGGATGTTTTATGACCCACAATGCCCGTTAAACAAGCAGGGTTACGAATAGAGCCTCCGGTATCGGTGCCTAGTGCAAAGCCGACCTGCCCTGCTGATGTGGCAACCGCGGACCCACTGGATGAGCCACCTGGCATTCTATGTACGTCTCGGTCGACCGGATTCCACGGTGTGCCGCGTGATTCATTAACACCCGTTGCACCCAACGCAAACTCCACGGTTTTTGTTTTACCTAGTATCACAGCCCCTGCGGCTCTTAATGTTTTTACAACAGAACCTTCGCTCAAGCCTAGGTCAGATAAATCGGCGTTGGAGCCGAAGCCTGTCGGCAAACCATCAACCACCATGATGTCTTTTATACCCACGGGCAGTCCCATAAAAGGTCCAAGATCAAGCCCCTGCGATAGAGATTTATCCATGGCAGCCGCAGCGATTAACGGCAGCTGTTCATTAATATGTTCGAAGGCATTTAATGCTTTATTGTCAGCAACGTTGTCAAGGCATGACTGAGTCGTTTGCAAGAACGTAAGCTCACCACTTCGCACTCGCTGCGCCCATGGAGCAATTCCTTGTTCAAACAGATCAACAGGACGTTCTTGAGAGGTGGATTGACTCATGCTAATTTTCTTCCTATGTCACTCGACGCAATCGAGATATTCGGCAGACTCGATCGTGAACCGTCCTGTTTGTAAATAGGCAATTGTCTGCTCGATGACGCTCTCATCTTGCATTATGTAGGGATGAGACACCGGCACTAAAAGCATTGCACACATACCCTCTAACCGAGCGCTCTCAACCGATACTTTGCCATCATCTGGATTCTCCAGATAGTTCGATAAAAACAGATTAATAGATTCGGTGCCTGCAATTATCGCCGTATCGACCTCAATACGACCCAAACTCAATGGCAGACTCTCTTTATCAGTACCCAGCTGCAAAAACGCAGGACCATTCAACCACAAGACACCAGGAACATCTTTTAGGTTGTCCACCACAGCGCTGCCGTGATTGGGCGGTGCAAGCATCACTACACGAGACAACTCAGCAATGGATTGTCGACTTAAGTAATCTCGAACGAGTATTCCACCCATAGAATGCGTGACAAAGTTAATACTCTGACTACCATGCTCTTTACACGACGCAACACCTGCGCTAACGGCACTCTCGCTTAGTGCCTCAACACGATGCTTACGCGACGGGTAATCCACTTTTACAACAGTGAACCCCTGTTGATGTAACGCAACACCGAGCGCGTTCATGGATGATGCCGTGCGAGCAAGTCCATGCAATAAAATGACGCATTCGTTGGTCTGCGAGGGTTCCACATCGACATGCACATCAGGCGTCTGAGCGGCCAACGAAAAAGGTAATAGAACAGCGACGCACAGAGCTACGAATCGAATTTTTAAAGTGCACATGCCTGTTAAGCCGGTCTTATCAATTTCAAGGGTTATTGAACCCGCGTCCGTTTGGACCACTGGCCAAATTCTGTTTACGCTTGGTTTCTCTGTGCACTGTGTAAATGGATGCAATGATCACAATACCTGCCCCTATCCATGTACTGGTTTGCGGTAGCTCACTAAACAACACCCAACCAAAGAAGGTGGCATAGACAATTCGTACATAGTCTAAGGATGCCAACAACGAGGCTTCACCGTAAGAGAACGCGTATATGTTGGCCTTTTGTGCAAAGTACGACACAAACCCAATTCCGGCCAATAAGGCCCATTCAGTGGGTGTAGGCGGTACCCACTGAATCATTGCCGGTATAGCCATGATCAGCCCGACACCAATGGCTTGATAAGCCAAGATGGTACTGGGAGGATCCGTTCGCGTTAGGATGCGAATAATCACCATAACAAGACCTGCGCTTGCGGCAGCGCAAACGGCCATAAGACCGTAGACAGAAAAACCGGCAGTGCCCGGTCGAAGCATCACCAACACACCGATAAATCCGATGGCTACAGCTGACCAGCGATAGACGCCCACCGTTTCTTTGAGAAAGAAAACGGCGAAGATGGTGACAAAAAAACTCTTAGCAAATGCAATGGCTGTGGCATCTGCCAACGGCATGTTGATAACGGCTGTGAAACCAAACACCATGGCTATCAGGGCTAACAGTATGCGGGCGAATTGCAGATGTATTCGCGACGAATTTAATGACCCTGGGAAGGTCTTTATGAGAATCGGCGCCAGCATGATCGTCATTCCCAATTGACGAAGAAACAATATTTGCGTCACTGGCAGTCGCTCACCCACCACTTTAATCATGGCCACCATGAGGGAGAAACCAAAGGCTGCCAACATGAGGACCAAAGCACCTTTGACATTGTCGGACTGTTTGTCGAAACGCTCCAAACAAATCTCTTGCGTAAGAGTAGGATCAAAGCTTACACCAATGCCAGCTTAGCTATTTGAGTATCTGCACCCAACCCAGATAAGGGTTTATTGAGGCGCGGTTTTGTTACGTGAGGGGTCACCAACAATAATTAGCACATCACGGAAACTGCGTAAATTGGGCTCACGAGGATTGACCGCCGTGAATCGAAAAACATGCTCACCTTGGTCGCGATCACCCGTTTGCCAGTAGAAAGTACGACTACCGTCTTCGTTACCATCAAAGCTTGCGTCACGAGGAATTCTGTCGACCAACAACACTGGCACCGTGCCATCTTCGGCCTTGGGGCTAACCTTAAAGGACACAATACGCCCAGCACTGACAACCTGATTGGCCAACGTGGGAATAGTGGGAATATCCGGATCAACAAACGTATCGACTGGAGGCTCAGGACTAACTTCCAACAACATATTAGCGATGCCTGTTCTGCTTCGTTCACGACGGTCAATAGCTTGCAGGCTAATCTCATAGCGTCCTTGCTGAACACTCTCAGGCGTCCAACTGAGCACATAGCCCTCGTTCTGATCATGCATAAACATGGCTCCAGGCGGCAGACCGCCTGCAGACAACTGAATTTCGTTAGGGTCAATGTTAAACTTCCACTCCCAGACATCGCCCGCCATGAGCGCTTGTTCATCAAACGGTCCGAGCGTCACACCAGCAGGTATATCAGCGACTATTGGGCGTGCAGTCCTCACCAACAGTGCTCTGGATTCAAGCTTTTTGCCAGTATCGACATTTCGCGCAACTAGGTAAATATGAACTTCACTAGGCAGCTCTGATGGGGACTGCCAAACAACGAGCAACTGCCCACTCGGATCGACTGTTAAGCGCGCATCCTTTGGAGAATTCTCCAAACGAAATTCAATCCGAATACCCGGTAAGGGCTGAAATTCAATGGGGTAGCTCAGGAAATCGCCCGGCTCCAATGCCTGCGGCTCCATCGGCGACAAAATTTGTGCATGCGCAACCCCTGGACTCAGCAATGCTGCTTGCGCCACGTACACGCCGTGGAGCAACACTTTTTTCCAGGAAATAAAAACGCTCTGAGCTCGCATGCTAAAAATAATACTCGTGGATCTTTTGGTATTGGTTAACAACTAGTCTAGTCAAGGTGATTACGACTTTCACAAGTCAATGTAGTGCACAGCGAATCTATTTACCGAGCTTTCCGAAACGTGAGATTGCAACGACTCTCCCCCCATATCGGATGCGTGGATGCTTTGAGCTTTCGAACACCGTGATAGTGCTTTCTAGCAGGACCGCCAAACACCACTACATCACCATCTGACAGATCAATAGCAGTTGAGGTTCCACGTCGTTCGGGCCCTATGACATAGAACCGCGCGTCGATTCCTAACGACACTGACACGATAGGTGCACTGAAATCTTGCTCATCCTTGTCCTGATGAGCCCCCATTTGAGTGCCTGGCACGTAATGATTAATAAGACAGGCATCAGGAACGAAGCCGGGGAAACCGGCTGTCTGAGCAGCCTGTTGCGCAAGACTTGAAAAAGCCTGCGGCATGTCCGGCCACGCTTGCTCAGAAACGGGGTCTGTCTGCGTGTAACGATAGCCGCGTCTATCAGAGACCCAACCCACCTCACCGCAATTGCTGGTGCGAACGGACATTGGGAACCCGCGAGATGTTTGCATTTGCCTCAGCGGTGCCCGCTGCAACACCTCTTGCAGCACTGAATGCAACTGAGCCGAATCCGCAAACGCAGGCAAATGAATCACACCCGGGCAAATTTCTATGTTTTCGTTAAATAGCGATTCGGTTTTCATGTAAATTAACTACTTATGCCCGTATTCGGGCATTTTTCTTGTCTATTGGCAATAATCGCCACATTATAAGGCTATGTCGAACGCCCTCGCCCCTTCTGAACTCATTGACCACCTGTGTCGCCACAGCGCCATGAATTCCGAAGAAGCTAACCGGCTTGTCCGAGAAGTTCTGGCGTTTTACGACGAATCGGTGGCGGCGTTTATTCGACGACGGCACCACGAGCTTCAAAAATCGGGAATAAGCAATGCAGCTATCTACAAACTGATAGACGTAGAAATACGCCAGAACAGATTTGCAGCAGAACCTATGAGCGAACGACAGATACGCAGGACCATCTATGGATAGCCCAACCTCACTCGTCAGCTCTCAACGGCAAATCAGCCCGCCATTATGCATCCAACACGCAAGCGTTACGTGCATTGATACCCAAAGGGAAGAAAAACCATCATGTGCGGAATAATTGCCTACACCGGATCCAAACCTGCCAAAGATATTCTCATTGATGGGCTCCGTCGGCTAGAGTATCGCGGTTACGATTCGGCAGGTATTGCCATCGTTCATCGCAAACGCATTCGTAGCTTTAAAGCGGCTGGCAAACTTGCGGTGTTAGAGGAGCAGCTGCCCGCCTCGATTGAAGGCGTATGCGGCATCGGGCACACGCGCTGGGCCACACATGGCGCACCTAACGACATCAACGCTCATCCTCACACAGACAAAGACTGCCACATAGCGGTTGTCCACAACGGCATCATCGAAAATGCAGCCGCCTTACGAAAACAGCTTGAAGTCAAAGGAATCGAATGCGTTAGTGACACAGACACCGAAGTACTGGCTCACCTCATCGGCTGTCACGGCGGAAAATTAATCGACGCCATGCGCGCCGTTTTAGGCACTATTCAAGGTACCTATGGGCTAGCGGCCGTCGACAAGCGCTCCCCCGGAACCATTGTCGTTGCACGCAACGGAAGCCCTGTCATTCTGGGTATTGGTGACGGAGAAATGCTAGCGGCCTCTGACATGTCAGCACTCGCTAGACACACCAGAGAAATTATTCATTTAGACGACGGCGAAGTGGCCGAGCTAACACCCGACGGTTTCACCGTGACCACCTTGGATGCAAACCTTGCTGAAAAAAGTCGCTCCGAGCTTAGCGTCTCATTTGAAGACTATGACAAAGGTAGTTATGCACACTTTCTTCATCGGGAAATTCATGAACAACCCGATGTCGTGCAGCGCACCCTCAGCGGTCGATTAGACTCGCGTTTTTCAACCGCTCATTTGGGTGGTTTGAACCTGCAGGCACGTGACTTACTAAAATTCAAACGCATTAAAATACTGGGCTGCGGATCAGCCTACTATGCCGGTATCGCAGGCTCGCATATTATTGAGCAACTAGCCAGAATGCCGGTCAGCGCAGAAGCTGCTGCCGAGTTCCGCTATCGCAACCCCATCATAGAATCTGAAACGCTGTATATCGTTGTCAGCCAATCGGGCGAGACCTTCGACACGCTGGCAGCCTTACGTGAAATTCAACGTAAAGGCGGATTTGTACTTGGCGTTGTGAATAGTGTGGGTAGCACGATTGCACGCGAGGTCGATGGCGGCATTTATATGCACGCAGGCCCTGAAGTATCAGTGGCTTCAACGAAAGCGTACACCAGCATGCTAACGGTATTCTCCTTGTTAGCACTGATGTTGGGGCGGTTGCGTGACATCTCTCCACAACGAGGTGCGTCGTTAATACAGGCTTTGTCAGAGCTGCCGGCGCATATAGATCAATGCCTCGCATTAGAGCCTCAAATTAAGACAGTTGCAGGCGCCATAGCACAAGCCAAAAGTACTTTTTTTCTTGGGCGTACCGATGCGTACCCGGTAGCGTTGGAAGGTGCACAAAAACTAAAAGAGATTTCTTACATCCATGCAGAGGCCTACCCTGCCTCTGAGCTCAAGCATGGACCACTCGCACTGGTAACAAAGGACACCCCTTGCATTATCATACTTCCAGATAACGAGCTGCTGGTTAAGTCGATCTCCTCATTAGAGGAAATCAAAGCGCGAGGCGGCCCTATCTTGTCAATCACCGATTCAGATAACGAGCAAATCACAACGCTAAGCGATTACGTCATAAGGACGCCACGCGTCGAGTCCATATTGAAACCGATAGTGGCAGGTGTAGCCCTACAACTTCTCGCCTACCATGTGGCACTTCTCTTAGACAGAGATGTCGACCAACCTCGCAACCTTGCCAAGAGCGTAACGGTTGAGTAACGTTTTAAGTGGATTGATTAAGCCCAGGTGTATCCCGTACTGATGCATAAGCGTCAACTGCTGTGCAGCTTTTCTCACCACATAACAGCGGATTAATTTCGAGTTCAACGAGCCGCTCACCCAATTGCAACGCAGCTTTTTCCACAGACAATAGTGTCTCTATCAATATTTTTCGATTGACTGCAGGACGCCCTCTAAAACCATTCAGTAACGGAGCGCAACGCAACCGTCCCAACATGTCGTCTAATTCGAGAGCTGAAGTCGGTAGCAAACAATGGGCAGAATCATTCAGCACTTCAGTCGTGATGCCGCCGGCGCTGACTGTCATCAGCAAGCCATGAACAGGATCATGTATAACGCTGACTAACAGCTCAGCAACACAATCTTCAACGTACTCTTCTATTAAGCAGCCACCCGCGCAATCGATGCGTTTGATAGCACGCTCAAGCTCGCGACGATCTCGAACACCCAGCTCAATAGCGTTTGCTTCGCTTTTATGTACAACCCCTAAGCCTTTAACCACCACCGGGTAGTTAAACACCGAAGAAGACTTATCTAACTCACGACTCAAGCGCCTTGAGGATCGAACATCGGCAAAGGACAAACGAATGTTTACAGGCACAGAGACGCCGAAACGGTTTAACCATCGCTTGGCTGTACTTTCATCAAGCCTACGAGGAACTTGCACCTCAGGCACCGCAGCCTTTACCAAACCCCACGCCTCTTGGCTTGCGCGACGCGCACTAGGACGCCCAAGGGATTGTCCAGTTTCATCGACAATGGATAAAACAGTAGCTTTAAAATCTGCGCGTTCAGGCATTTCGTGTAGCCAGATTGGCGGCAAACGTTTCATCTTGGCAGAGTTCTCTAACCACGCTGCATTACGCAGGGCTTTCAGACCATCGCCAAGCCCGCACAGAGCAACAACACCCTGCTCGAATAATGCTTCAATAACAGGCTCAGGCATATTTTCAGGCAAACTGGCCACTACAGCACCCACACCAGACCAATGATGCAAAGCAGCAACATAGGCATCTAACGCCCGTTGCCATGACGGTGCATCGCAGCGATCCAAACGTGGGAAATCTAATACCAGTAGAGCAATGTCAGCAAGCTCAGGTATTGCATTGTCAGTCGATGCTAAACCTTTGCTTGTGGGCTCATACGCTTGCAACATGGCTCGCACCATACCCTGCATAGCCTCGGAGTTATCCCAAATAACCGTGTGATAGTCCAAGGGATTCGCCAAAGCGATATCGTCACCAAGAACCGCTCGAAGGTCAGTCACCTGCTCTGATTTCAAAGGAGGAAACGTTAAACTTGCATCAGAGCCCATATCAGAAACCAGTGCCGCCTCGCCGCCTGAACAACTCATAGAGAAGGTTCGCGTACCAGACACTTTGCGTTTTAAGTTGAGCACTTTTAACGTCTCAACAAACTCACCAATGCCACGTACGCGGCACATGCCTAATCGCTCTATAAAGGCACTTGCTGCCGCATCGTTACCCGATAACGAACGGGTGTGCGACATAAGCGCAGCTCGTGCGAGTGGCGTTACGCCTGTTTTTAAAATAACAATACGCTTACCTAATTGTCGTGCGTGCAACGCTAACTTTTCAAAAGCTCGAATGTCTGAAAAACCTTCGATGTGTAAACCCAACGCACTGACGCGATCATCGCTGATGACAGCCGTTGCAATTTCAGCCAGGCTGGTTTGCGCCTGATTACCGGCTGTTAACAAGTAGGCAATGGGTAAGCCACGTTGCTGCATAGACAAATTAATAGCAATGTTTGACGACTGCGTGATAATCGCCACACCTCGCTCAACCTGCTTGCCACCGTGCTGGTCTGGCCAAAGGGTGACGTTGTCTAGGTAGTTAATAACACCGTAGCAATTGGGTCCAACGATAGGCATATCGCCTGCCGCAGCAACAAGTCTTGACTGACGAAATTCTGCGTCCGCATCCTGATCAGCGGTTTCACTAAAACCGGATGCAAAGCAAATTGCGCCTCCAGCACCCAGAGCACTTAATGCTTCGACAAGCGCGATGGTTGCCTCTTTATTCACGCCGATAAAACAGGCATCGGGCACACCCGGCAGCGAGGCAATATCGGGGTAGCAAACCTCTCCACCCACTTCAGATCGCGTGGGATGAACCGGCCAAATATCTCCTTTATAACCGCCTTTGCGACACTGCTGTACAACAGCTTCCGCCCAATGGCCTCCGAAGACCACGATTGATGAGGGCTTCAGTAAGCGTTCTAGTCGATGATTGGACAATGAAGTCTCACTTATTTATCGTAGATGGGGGAGATAGAGCTAGGCTCGGCACGTTTCGTACAGCTTCAGAATACTCACTGCACTGGCGAGTGCCGACTCTACACATTTTGACTATTGTTCGACAAGTCCCAACACGCAGAAAACAACTATTCTGCGGAGAGCCTAATAACTCGCACCCCATTTTATTTCGGGTAGCGACGTTTTCCACCAACCCAAACCTGATTGATGCGAATATCTCGAACATCGGGCTCTATTAAGGGGTCACCTGAGAGAACAATGAAATCAGCCAGCTTGCCAGGCTCTAACGAGCCCCTGTCATGATCTAAGTGATTCTGCCAAGCCGCGTCTATGGTCAGGGCACGCAACGCTCGTTCGCGACTAATGCGATATTCTGGGCCCAACTCAAACCCTGACAAGGTTGTACGGGTCGTCGCGCTCCACATAATGTCTAAGGGTGATATGGGCGTCACTGGCGCATCCGAATGTAGCGAGTAACGAATGCCCTTAGCATCTGCCGTGGCTAATGGACTTATTTGCCTAGCGCGGGCCTCGCCCAATATGGATGAACGATACCAATCACCCCAGTAATACGTGTGGGCGGGGAAAAACGTCACACTGATATCCAATTCTGCCAAGGCCTCCAACTGCTCAGCCCTTACGACCTGCGCATGGACCACGATATGACGCGCATCGGTTCGTGTAAATTCAGCTTGTGCCTCGGCAACCGCTTGAATAATGAGATCAATCGCGGCATCTCCATTGCCATGCATAGCCAATTGAAACCCTGCGCGATGATAGCTCGACACTAACGCCTTGAAGTCGGCGGCTGGCATTGCAGGATGGCCTCGATATTCAGCACCATCAATACCTGCAGGGGCGGTCAAATAGGGCTCCGATAACCACGCTGTTCTGCCTTGCGGACTTCCATCAGCAACCAGCTTTAGCGCTGAAATAGAAAAATCAGCGGTGTTGCCCCCCCAACCCAAGGCGCTTGCTAGTGCCGCACCAGCGCTCGCGTGGCCTGCCGGTGACGCTTCAAATACCAATCGATCAGCTAATTTGTCATGAGCTGGCCACACAACAACCCGTTGCGGAATCAATCCAAGACGTTGCGACCAGCGCAACAATCGCATACTGGGAAAATCTGCAAAGCCATTTTGAGCGGTGGTGACGCCAGCCACTAAATACTCATCACGTGCAGCTAACAAGGCTTTAAATAATCGACCTGGGGGAACTTGACGCAACAAGAAACTCATCGGGGGTGCAGCGCCCTCCTGTAAGAGCCCTGTTAAGCGGCCACTAACAGTTCTATCAGGATGATCAGAGTGACCCGGATGGGCCGAGTGATTCACGATAAACGTCGATGTGTCTTCATGTCCCAGAATCTCAAGCGCCAACGAATTCGCCACCCCCATGTGCCCAGAACGGTGCCACAAGTACACAGGATTCTCAGGCGCGACCTCATCAAGTTCTTCTCGCGTGGGGTGCCTAGCAATATCCAGAGACGCGTCATCATAGTTAAAGCCGATTATCCAATCCCCCATTGAGGAAGAATTTGCTGCCTCAAGCACCCGATTTTGAAGATGTTGCAATGTTGAAACATTTCCTGCCGGTGGCGGTGTTAAGTCCAGCCCCGTTTGGGTTAACCCAGCGCTTGGAAAGTGACTATGAGCATCAACAAAACCAGGCAATACGCTCTGCCCCTGCAAGTCTATTACGCGAGTAAATTTGGGCAAATTTTCACGTACATCGGCCTCTTGACCGACTTCCACGATAGTTTGACCCGACACTAAGAGTGCATCTGCAACCGGAAAATCGGCATCCATAGTGAGCACATGGCCGTTGATAAACAGCACAGGTCGAGGGTTCGCAGCTATCACCATAATCACAATGGCGGCAACCAAAGCCATGAGAATTGATGCTCTTTTCATGTAATTTGTTTGACCATTTACCGACTCTTGGCGGGAACCGCAGCACTGATCACGGCTTATGCGCTGTGATTCCGTATACTGACAAACATTCTTTCCTGGAGTTCGTTGATGAACGTTGTCAGACCAGCACGCTCATCTTGCGGCGTTGCCAAGCGCAGGTTGCTTGCATCCTTTGTAGCCCTGCTATTTTCTGTGATCTCGCTAACCAGCGCATCAGCACAGAGCATAGACCTAACGGGTCCTGTTATTGAGCTTGAAGAGCTGGCCGATGGCGAAGCAGACTTCACTCAAGTGTTCACCGTTCAAATCGTTGATGACGTACTCCTTAAAGACGCTACTCTTTATTATCGCCGTGAAGGGCAATTACCGTTTACACCTGCCCCCATGGAAGCACTCGGCGATACAGGCTATTTCAGCGTGTCTATTCCCACCGACAATACCGATCTTCGTACGCTGGAATATTACGTTCAAGCACGTGACGATGCTGGCAATCGAACGGTCAGCGGCTTCGCATTCGACCCATACCAAAGAACTTTGCAAGCCTCGTCAAAAATTTCAAGCACCGAAACACCAGAAGCATCAGTTGTATTAACGCCCGTTACGTCAAACGAGGAAGCTGCACCTTCAATACTGCAAAAGCGTTGGGTGCAAGTAACACTGGGCATTTTGGCAGCGGGCGTTCTCGCTTCAATGGCGAGTAGTGGTGGCGACGATTCGCAAGTGGTTCCACTGACGTTCAACTTGCAGTAAGGGCGCTGATTATGAAAACTACCAACACATCATCGTTAGTGACGCCACTGAGTATCTTAGGCGCACTCTTTATATCTGCCTGCTCTAGCGGCGGTAGCGTAACAACCCTAGATGCTAGCCCTGCGGTATCCATCGGACTTCCTCAAGTCCTGTTAAATTCGGGAGCATTGGACAGTAACAACCTGAGTCCAACGATACTGCTCTCCACTGGCGAAAGCGTCAGCATGCAAAAAGGTGAAGGTAACGCTTGGAGCGGCACTATCAACGTGACTCCAGGTACAGCGTTTTCGGCAACCGTTACTTGGCGCGAAACTCTCGATGGACGCGAACTGCCATTAGCTCAGCTAGAGCAAACCTTGGAAGTGACCGCCGACGGTATGGTGAACACCACGTCTAGCACGGACTACGACACCAACATAGACACCGATAACGACGGCACGTCTAACTTGCAAGAACGTGAAAACGGCACCGACCCTTTTACCGCACCCGCACCCATTGAAAACGAGAATTCGGCAGACGATGCCAACTCAGAGCAAAGCAGCACACCGGCTAATGACGATACAGATACAGCGTCAGCAACTAGCGACTCACAAGAGCTGACGACGTCATCTGCGCAAACGTCCAGCACGGATACTTCTGAAACCGATAGCTCAACGACATCATCGCAAGACACTAGTGATGCCAGTGACAGTACAAACCCAGACACTGATTCATCAACCGTAGCTGACACATCAACAACGTCGGAATCCTCGTCATCAGATAGCGATGATGCAACCACTGATTCGGATAGCGAGTCGACTGATTCATCGCAGACAAGCGATGCCGACGAAGACGAAGTAACTGACAGTGAATCAACATCAGAGCCCGTTGTAGTCGATACCGTTGTTCCACGCATAGCCACTTCAGCCGCACCGACTATTGATGGGCTGGGTGTGACGATGGATACCAATTACAACCTAACGGGTGAATGGGCAGCAGCAATCCAAACCGATGGCAGTGGCGCACCCTTGGTCATCGAAAACCTGATGATTGACATCGATGCTGAAGAAACAAGCCTGGCACCGTATCGACGTTGGGCTGCTATGCACGATGGCACCTACCTTTATATCGTTGTCGTTGTAGACGACAATGGCGACAGGAACCGTGACTCACTAAGCGAGCTGACTGAAGACGATAGCTTAGAGATGTTTTTCGACGGAGATAACAGCAAAAGCACCCAATACGGAAGCGATGACTTCCATCACATCTTTCCGGTTCAGCTCGCAGGGGTAGACAAGCGATCAGCCACTAGTGGTGATGTCGCAGGCAGCAACTCTGCTGAAGGGCTAAACGTCCTATTCGCGACAGGGCCTGGAATTGGTCCTCGCGGCATCCGTAGAGCGCGCTACGAACAAGATGTCTATGAGTTGCGTATCAGGCTCTCTTCAGCGGGTATCGATACCGATGAAGCCTTTGGCTTTGAACTACAAATCAATGACGACGATGGCGGCGACGCTCGGGATTCAAAATGGGGTTGGAAACACCCTGCCAGACAAGACAGCGATGTCGATGGCACTAGCAGTAACCCGTCATTAATGGGCACACTTAAGCTGGACTAACAGGCAACGCTCATAATTTGCCTACTCGTTGGTTGCGATAAGCCGCCAACGAGCACTCTTGGCCGATAGGTTTCGACTCCTTCCCATAAAGACCGCGTCCACACCATTCACGTCGCTCACCCGTGAATCTGCCCCCGTCACCACGAGGGCTGCGGCAAGCTGTTCATGCCCTGCACCCACAGCAGCCAAATAGGCACTTCGCCCCATGGAATCGGTAGCGTTGATATCAGCCCCTTTGGATAACAGATAGCTGACCAACAACACATTACCTCGCTTGCTGGCCTCGATTAATGGCCTTGATCGAGTTGATGTGTACGCGTTAATTGACGCGCCTTGATCGATAAGCTCTTTGGCTATCTGTGTTTCGTCAGCCACAATGGCTACCTCCAACGGACTTCGGACAATGTGGGAGTTCGTCTGAGTCAGGAGCGTAGCCCCCTGCCCGAACCGCGGATCAGCACGATGGGATGATTGTGCAGGATGCGAGGCGAACTGCGGGTTAAGCGCACCCTGTATTAAAAAGGTATACAGCTCATTGTGAGCACGGCTATCTGCATATTTGGCGTGCTGTTCTGGCAGCTGCCCGTGATGATCAGCTACGAGCACCGAAGCGCCGTTTTCCAGCAGCAGACGCACCAAATCTGCATCACCTGCCTTTAGCGCCATAATTAACGCCGTATAGCCATCGTAGTTCTTCGCGCTCAGATTAGGATCAGCGCCTAAACTCAACAAGCTTTTACTCAGCTCAAGATCTTGATTGGCGACCGCTAGCATCAGTGGCGTGACGCCATGAACCATCAGGTTCAGGTTAGCGCCCTGAGACAACCAGTAACTCAATTGAGGGATGTCACCTGACGCCACAGAGCCCATCAAATGGCTTTGCGAACTGCTTGGCTGGTAGTTACAAGACGGCCGGAGCTTTTCAAGCACGCCTCGGGTAATTGAATCGCTGGTACATCGCCAGTAAACGTACCCACTGCGTGGGCTGACCCTAGGTGTGAAAACCATCGATTGGCTCTCAACTTCATTGCCAAATCGGACATGCAGGACACCGCCCTGCTGAATGGCTACACTTCTAACCGAAGTTCCAAAAATATCACTCGCTTCAGGAAGATTGAGTTCGTTGTGTTCGCTGGGAAGTCTGCCATGTTCGATTAAGTAATCTGACACTCGATTCTTTATTGGCTGCACGAGGCGAAAGCCTTCAGACAGCATGGCGGCCTGTACATATTGGTTTTTCGCATACCAACTATGTACAGCGCCGGCACCCGTTGCCAGCATGGCGAACACTATGATTAGCAATTTCACTGGATTGTTACAGCTCGCAGACGTTGAATGTAGGAACTAAAAGATCAAAAACCATGTCCCTTCAGCTTGCGTATCGACAATAAACACCCCACTCTTGATGGTCGGGTTGGCAATTCATTTGCCACCACGGTCAGCTAAAGTACACCTGATTGAAACCGATCACACTATGAATGCCCCCCACTCCAGGAGTCCGATTTAATAATGAATATGCCGGTCAGCCACCCAGCTTTTACTCACGTCCGAAGCGAGCATATCCAATCCCTGGATATTGATGTCCACGAGTTCCGCCATACGGCCACAGGCGTCCCTCACGTACATTTAGCCACTGACAACCCTGAGAATGTCTTTCTCGTTGGGCTGCGCACGGTGCCAACAGACTCTACGGGTGTTGCCCACATTCTTGAGCATACTGTGCTGTGTGGTAGTGAAAAGTACCCAGTTCGCGATCCGTTCTTCATGATGATCCGTCGATCCCTGAATACCTTCATGAATGCGTTTACATCCAGTGATTGGACCGCTTACCCGTTTGCGAGCCAAAACCGTAAGGATTATTTCAACCTGCTGGACGTCTATCTGGATGCTGTCTTTTTCTCCCGACTACACGAACTTGATTTCGCTCAGGAAGGACATCGAGTTGAATTCGAACAAGCTGACGATCCTAATAGCGACTTAGTGTTCAAAGGCGTTGTATTTAATGAAATGAAAGGTGCGATGAGCTCACCGACCAGTATGCTCTGGCAAACGCTAAGCAAGCACTTGTTTCCCAATAATACCTATCACTTTAATAGTGGCGGTGACCCTGAGGACATTCCTGACCTGAGCTATGAGCAGCTAAAGTCGTTTTATGACACTCACTATCATCCTTCTAATGCGGTATTCATGACATACGGGGACATCGCACCTGATGAACTGCAGGGACGTTTTCAAGAGCAGGTTTTAAAACGCTTTGAAAAATTGGACCGCACTATTCAGGTAGAACCTGCCAAACGCTACCACTCGCCCATGCGAGTTCAAGAAGCCTATGCGACACAAGAAGAAGAGACAACCGACAAAACACACATTGTTGTTGGTTGGTTACTCGGTGAGAGCGTTGATCTAGACGACCGCCTTCGATCCCATCTTCTGTCGAGTGTTTTGCTCGATAATAGTGCGTCGCCCTTAATGCGTGCATTGGAACAAAGTGATTTAGGAAATTCACCTTCACCCCTGTGCGGTCTTGAAGATAGCGCCCGTGAGATGGTGTTTGCTTGTGGACTTGAAGGTTCAAACCCTGATCAGACAGAAGCAGTCGAAGCGTTGGTTATGGACGTTCTGAAGTCTGTTGCCAAAGACGGAGTCCCGCAAGAGCAAGTTGAAGCGGTACTACACCAGTTAGAAATGAGTCAGCGAGAAATTCGTGGCGATGGCATGCCATTCGGCTTGCAGTTAGTACTCAGCGGATTATCATCGGCCATGCAACGCGGCGACACGCTCGCAGCGATTGATTTGGATCCAGCCCTTGAGCGTTTGCGCATCGCAGCTGAAGAACCCAACTTTATTGCCAACCTTGTAAAAGAACTGCTCCTTGAGAACTCCCATCGCGTAACGTTAACGATGGCTCCTGACGCAAGCATCAGCGAGCGACGTAACAACGCTGAAACTGCACGACTCGCTAAGATGAAGTCGATGCTCTCAGATGACGACGCTCAACGTATTGTTGATCGAGCTAAAGCGTTAGAAGAGCGACAGACTCAACAAGACGATCCAGAAATACTGCCTAAGGTCACATTGGAAGATGTGCCTGCAGACATGTATATACCCACCTCCGAAAGCACTGTGATTGAAGGCGCGCCTGCAACTCTCTTCTCGCAAGGTACCAACGGCATTGTCTATCAGCATGTCGTGGTAGAACTACCCCAGCTAGAGCCAGAGCTACAGGCTGTGCTGCCTTTATATACCAGCTTTGCTGGTGAAGTCGGTTCTGGTGGTCGTGACTACTTGACTACGCAATCGACCTTAGCCGCAGTCACCGGCGGCATTGGCACCTATGTGATGCAGCGTGGTGCAGTCGATGACGAGCAAAACGTTAAAGGCTACATGGTAGTGCGAGGCAAAGCCCTACTGAGAAACACCGATTCGCTGTCACAACTCATGTTAGATACCTTGGCAAACTTACGATTCGATGAAACTGCCCGCATCAAAGAACTCGTTTCTCAATCACGTGCTGGGCGGGAACAAAGCGTTACGGGTAGTGGACACATGCTGGCTATGATGGCAGCGGCAAGCGGAATGAGTCCAACCATACGTCTATCCCATGAGCTCAATGGCCTTGCCGGCATAAAGGCCTTGAAGGCTCTGGATGATTCGCTTGAGCAAAAAACTGCACTAAATGAGTTGTGCGAAAAATTGGCGACTATTCATAACATTATGAAATCAGCCCCTAGGCAGTTCATGGTTGTTGCCGAAGAAGAAAACGTCTCCCCCGTACTACAAAGCATGGCGACATCGTTTGGTAGTAGCCCAGTAGTCGATTCGTTTAATGCTTTCTCTCCAGCTCCCGTTCGAGAGCAAGTAAAGCAATTATGGACTACCAGTACAGAAGTCAATTTCAGCTCTATGGCCTATCCAACAGTGCCTGCATCCCATGAAGATTCAGCAGCACTTGCGGTTCTGGGACCCTATTTACGAAATGGCTTTTTACATCGTGCAATAAGAGAAACGGGTGGAGCGTATGGTGGAGGAGCCTCTCACGATTCAGATACGGCCTCTTTCCGCTTCTACAGCTATCGCGACCCTCGATTAGCTGAAACGTTGGCTGACTTCGATGCGTCCATTGAATGGCTGCAGAATCACAAGCATGAAGAACGAGAATTAGAAGAAGCTATTCTTAATGTAATGAGTGGTATCGATAAGCCTGGCTCACCCGCTGGTGAAGCACGTAGTACGTTTCAAGCAGAACTATTTGATCGGACTGCTGAGCGTCGCCGTTTGTTCAGGCAACGAATCCTCAATGTATCCTTAGATGATCTGAAGCGCATTGGCCAGACGTATTTTGACCCTAGCAAGGCGAGTACGGGAGTAGTAACCAATGAAAACAACGCAAAAGATAGCGAAGTTGCGGCGTTAGGGCTAGAAAAGCACGCCTTATAGTCAATGTTGGTAATGTAAGGACATAAGTAGCGCAGCATTTCAGCTGCGCTACTTTACAAACAATAGAACTGAAAAAAATCGGAAGGCACTACAAAGCTATTACTCAGGTTCAGAAGGTGTTTCGTCGACACTCTCTACGACTTCACCCTCTGCAGGATCTCCTGCCTGTATGCGTTGGTAAATTTCTTCTCGATGAACACTTACATCGGGTGGTGCAGTAATCCCAATTCGCACCTGCTTTCCTTTAACACTGAGAATGGTGATTGTTACTTCATCCCCGATCACAATTGATTCGTCAGTCCTTCTGCTCAGAATCAACATCTGAGTCACCCCCTAAATACTAAGTAAAATTAACAGCACAACCTTCGGGATTCCATTTTTGTCGGTTGCATACACTTCTTGCAACGGCAATGGCTACGAAAAGCCGCTCATTCCAGAGGGCTCTTTCTACCGTATACCCGCATAGTATGACTCATCCGAATAATTTAAGACACAACGCTTCACAGTTAAGTTCTTAACAGCTTGTGAGGTTTAAGAGAGCCTCTCAAACTAAAAAATGGGTTGAAATAGCTAAAAAAAAGCAATAATTGTTAATTAATTCTAATTAAATTGCAGTTTTAGCTTTAGATTTGCCAAATGTGTACGCTATTTGCTGGACGACTACACACTTAAGGTAAATTTTTTGAGTCACGTTTAATGAAAACTAAAACAGTAAAAAAATCAGTAACAACAAAAACAGCGTCCGCTACGTCACGAAAGACTGTCGGAAAAAAGTCATCTGCTGGAAAGGCAACCGTGGCACGCAAATCAACTGCCAAGCCAGCGGCTAAGAAGCCAGCAGTAAAAAAAGCTGTTGCCAAGAAGCCAGTGAAGAAAACTGCAGCTAAGAAGCCGGTTGCTAAAAAGCCAGCTGCCAAGAAGCCAGTTCGCAAAGCCGTGGCTAAGAAGCCGGTTGCTAAAAAGCCAGCTGCTAAGAAGCCAGTTCGCAAAGCAGTCGCTAAGAAGCCTGTTGCTAAAAAGCCAGCTGCCAAGAAGCCAGTTCGCAAAGCAGTCGCTAAGAAGCCTGTTGCTAAAAAGCCAGCTGCCAAGAAGCCAGCCGTAAAGCGTAAAACCGCTAAAAAGGCGTAAGGTGTCAGTCGGATGTCTGCCCGATTCTTTCGGGCAGTCGACTCCAAAAATGTTCAACCTCAGTTGTTAATGAGGTTAAGTTCGCTGGGTACTGAACACACCATGTGTCAGGGTAGAGTTGCCGGTAAAACGCCTGCTTGAATCGATCATCGACAAGCACTATAACGCCACTATCGCTTTCACTTCTTATTAAGCGACCCACCGTTTGCAGCACACGAGTAAAGCCTGGATACCGATACGCAAAATCATACCCGTCATGTCCCTGCTCTCGATAATGGTCTGCGACTAACTGCGTCTTCACATCAAGACCTGGTAGGCCTGCACTAACAACAATGACACCGATCAGCTTATCTCCAAGATAATCGATCCCCTCTCCGAAAACACCGCCTAAAATCGCAAACCCTACGCGATGTCCTGGAGAGTCCAAACTATCGAGAATGCTTTTTTGATCATCCTTAGATTGTTGTGCCGATTGCTTCCATACTGAAACAGTAGGATGGGCACTGATGAACGCATGGCATGCCTGTTCAAGGTAGGCATACGATGGAAAAAAAACTAAATAGTTTCCAGGTTTTTTATTGCTTACCTGATAGATGAGATCAATGAGTTGACTCAGAGAGCTGGACCTTTTTCGGTACCGCGTATCTATCCAATCGACCACGTTATGAAGTGTTCTGGCGGTATCAAACGGTGAAGACACCTGCAGTTGCGGCGTAGTTTCTGGTAAACCAAGAGTGTCTCTATAAAATAGAGAGGGACGCAACGTGGCTGAAAATATCACTTGCGATTTAAACTGTTTATATTGCTTGGCTAGAACTATTGAGGCATCCAAGCAGTACAGGGTCATAGACACTTCTTTACGTCGGCCTTCTGTTGACACTTCAGTAATAGTTCGATGCTGATCTGAGTACAGCTCGCTGATAGCAACATACCGGCATAAAGCACGAAATATCTCAGAGTTTGACTCTGGCAAAGGGGGGCTCTCCCCCATCGTAGATACTATTGCCTCTATCGCTTGGCCAGCGGCACGCGCAACACTCGAGTCAGTCTCGTTACTCACAGCTTCTGGACTAGTTTGATCACGTGCGTGATTCAACAAAGCTTTAGATAATCGCTCCAATGAATGAGCCACTGTCGGATGAGACGCCCTGCAAGCATGAGCTTCATCAAGACAGTTAGCTCGCGACAACTGCCCTGAAAACATAGATCTGGAACGATCGACAAGATTGTGTGCCTCATCAATGAGTAAAACCGTATCAAGACGAGACTCAGAATAATGTGGCAAGCGCACAAGCGGATCAAACACATAGTTGTAATCTGCCACCACTACATGTACCCAAGGCAGCATTTGCAACGCCAGCTCAAATGGACACAACTGATGCTGCCAGGCAATGTCATCCAACTGATCATCATCAATAATTCCTGATGATAAAAGCTCGTCTCTTGCTGCGGGCAATCTGTCAAAAAACCCAAGCGTCATTGGACAACGACCTACATCATCACGCTCGCAGCGACCAACGGAACAAAAACACGTAGATTGCTTCGCTCTAATTTGAACGGCGCTTACACATAACCCAGAATCGTTCATTTGTTTAAGTGCTTGCATAGCACTCAGGCGTCCAGCCACTTTAGCCGTCAGGTAAGTCACCTGAGCGATCTCACCCTCGCCTAACGCCTTACTGGCAGGAAACAAGGTACTAATGGTTTTCCCAATACCTGTTGGCGCTTCGCATAACAGACTATCACCATCGCGTGTTGCACGATAAGTGGCCGCAGCCATATCTCGCTGACCGGCCCTGAAACCGGCATGAGGAAACTTCATAGTTGCAGCGCTCGTCTTTAATAGCGCGCGTGCACTGTCAATTCGATGCATCCATTGAACGTAGAGAGTTAACGCATTAATGGCGAATTCGTCTGCTTGCTCTCGACTAAACAGTTGGACCTCTGACTTAGTATCCTCAGCTCGAATATTGACATGCAGCAGCTCTAACTCGATCGCATTCAACTGATCAGCTTTCGTTAGCTCTGAATGAAAAAACAAATAGGCATATAGATACAGCTGCGCCCATTGAATAGACTGGCGAGACTCGGGAACTTGCTCAGACGGAACCAGCGTCGTTTTAATTTCAGTGAGTCGTGGCAATCGATAATCCACGATATCGACTCGCCCTCTAAGAGCGATGGTCGAGGCTTCAATATCACAGGTACTGGTTAACGTTAGCTCAATATCAACAGGCTGGCTTGAACCATAGTACGGGTTTTCTAGCGATTCATTAAGGCGCGATACTTCCTCACTTGTCTCGATGTCAGTACCTATCGATTCTATGGCTTTTTTTTGAATTTTTTTATGCGCTTGAATACCTTCTCTGGCTGTAGGCCCAGCGACCCCCATCGGCATCAAGTCACCCTCACGACAGGAGAAATTTGCCAATGACGTGACTGACACCCGCAGAGTTTTAGCTCTACTCATACACCCGTACTTACCGAGTGATCCACGGCCCAGCGGATATTAACAACACGACACGGAATTCGGTGCTTCGAAAAATATTGCATCCAACGAAGTTGATTTTGCTGAACGGTATCGCCAGGGCCTTTAATTTCTATGAACTCATAATCATCGTCGTTAGACTTAAACAGCACTAGATCTGGAAAACCTGCCATATTTTCGCGAGGGTTAAACAAAATTCTGTCGAACATTGCCTGCCAGTGTTTAACAGGGACTCGTTGCAACGCTATAGACAAAAGTTCATACGATAGGCCGCCCCACCTAACGAGAGGATTCGACTTTCCTTGATGCACACTAAAATTCTCCATGATGCGTGCAGAAAATCTCAGTGGTTCATCTAATTCGGCAAACCTCTTTCGCAATAATTCTTCACGCTTAATTTTAAAATCCGAATCGTAAAAATCTGAAGGGGCAAATTGAAATGGATTATAAAACGCCCCGTTAATGGGATGAAATATTATGTCCCATATAAATAGACCTAGAACACCATTGACCAAACAGTTTTCGGTATAGCCGCAAGTCCCCAGACGCGAGTAAAATCGCTGAGCAACGATCTCTACTCGATCATCTTCCTTGGTTAGAGTCAGTGTTGATGTGTCTGGTCGGAATCGCGGTTCGCTTTTAACCGGCTTACCGGCAGCCTTCGCTACTTGTTTTTGTAGTTTAATGGCCACTTGCAACTCCGCCTCACTGTGGGGGTGCAGTAACATCTGATCAAGCAACTCACTTGCAGCGACGGTTGTACCCTGTGCCAAATGAATTCTAACGCTCCTTTCTCGGGCCGGCGGCAGGCTAGATCGGGTGAACACGATAAGCGCATCAGCAAGCTCACCTATACGTTCAAGCTGCCGTGCAATAGAATTTTGTAAACGACTAAGCCGCCTGTGCAAGTGAGAATCATTCGGTATCGATGCCGGTAATTGTGCAAGCAAGCTATGAAGCTCTTCCACTGATTTTTTGTTTATCGTGTCCCACAAAGATGCGCACTCAAAATAGCGCATATGAGCATCAATCTGCTCTCTGGATGTAAAGGCTCGACAGTCTTTAGGTATAGCGTAAGACTCGTACTGCACAGCCCCTAAGTCTCGCAACACGAACTCGCTACTATCTTGATAGAGATTTCCGAAGAAACATAATACGTATAGATTCCAGAACGCATGCCCTTCTATGGCGATCCAACTATCAGCTGATTGCAAAGTGCGCAGGTACTGCTGTTGATCAGCAGAGTTCGATTCTAAAATCAAACTAATCAAGTCCACCCTCGATTTAGATTTAGCATGCTGCAGCGATAAAAGGCTAATCAACTCAGGCTTTGTGTACGCACTGAGCAACACTGGCAGCGTTGGAGGCGCTGTGATCACTGAGAGCCCCTGCTCAGCCAGTTGGGTAGCCGCGTTGTCTAGGGACAAAATTTCGGGATACTTCAAACGACTTAACCGAAAAACCAACCCTTTGCGTGTTAGCAACCTGACATACAAGCGTTGAGCGGCATTGTCGCATTGTGTAAACGACTCGTACCAATTGCGTTCAGCCTCAGTTAAGAGATCTTGATAGGTGTCGTATACGAAACCAACAAGTGAATGGAAATTCGCTAAGTAATAGTCGTCCGGCAATAGTTCTGGTCGACCCAATTCCATATGTTTGATTTCACCTTTGACCGCGTAACACCTCTTGAATCAGTGTACCGTCAAATTTACACACAATCCACGCTTCCAGCACATGTAAAGAAGCCGCTATGGTCCTGTACAGGCGCCTTGCCACGCGGCAACCGTACAGTCGTAACGTCGCTAATGTCCTACAATGCATTGCATCACTTTGCCAATTTTCTACTTTCATGGCTGCAAAAACTCAAGCTATTCCTGCCCCCGCCCTGACACTGGGACTGGCGGGTCTCATTCCCTTTATTCTCTGTGCGCTATTTGCTTGGCTACCTGATCTGTTGGCATCGCTTTGGCCAGGGAGCAATGGCGGCCAACCAAGCTCTGAGCTTGTTCGGCAAAAAGCCATTCTGGGCTTAGGCACCTATGGCGCAGTCATCCTCAGTTTTTTGGGTGGTGTCAGATGGGGCAACGTACTGAGTAACAAGGTACAAGTACGCCGCTGGGTACCATTAACGCTCAGTGTCATTCCCAGTTTAATTGCTTGGCCTGCGTTACTGCTACCAGCGAGTTGGATGCTCTCCATTTTAGCCGCCGGGTTCGTCTTGCAATATGCCGCAGATGTCGAAGCTGTTAGGCAAAAAATATTACCTGCATGGTACGCACGGCTACGAACCTTACTCACCACCGGTGCAACCGTATCGTTACTGGCGGGCTTAATTGCTGACGTTTTAGGGTAACGTTGCAGTCGCTGTTATATCGAACTACAGCTAAATAACGAGGTAGCCACCACTAGCATTGACCGACCCTATAACAGCCGCATCTGAGTAACCGAGAGCCTGTAATTCAGCCACGATACTGTCTTGGTGTTGGGCTGGCACTATAGCGAGTAGACCACCGCTCGTTTGAGGATCACACAGTAACGACAAGTGATTCAGATCAACATCCTGAGCAACTGTTACCTGCTCCAATATTCTGCTATTCGATTGCCAAAGTGAACTTCGCACTTTTTGATTCGCTAAAGACTTAGCGCCCGACAGCAAAGGCACATCATTCAAAGTGATTTGCATACCTGCATCGCTTTGCAGGCCTCTCAGCATTCGATCAGCATGACCTAGCAAACCAAAGCCTGTAATGTCTGTCATTGCATACGCACCGTGCTGGCGAAGCAATTGGGCAGCCGGCTGATTACTCATTTGCATCGCATCGATGGCTAAGCGAATATCTGCTCCTTGCGCATTCTGTTGCATCAACCCGGCAAACAACGTTCCTGTTCCCAGTCCTTGAGTGATAACCAATACATCGTCTGCAGTGAATAGATTTTCAGATTCTTCTGACATGTCCGGCTGGGGTTCTGCCTGAGTCGCGTTTATAACGACACCTATAGACAGCTCAGCACCCAAAGTCGTATGACCGCCGACCAACACACAGCCCTCCTCATTTAAGGCCTCTACAAGCCCTATCATGAGCTGTTGCAGATCTCTCTCTATGATTTCTTCTGATGCTTCAGGTAGCGAGACGATAACTTGGGCCGAATGAGGTGTCGCAGCTACTGTCACAACATCACTTAACGCATGCACGGCCGCAATTCGCCCCAGTAAATAGGGATCGTCGACAAGCGCGTTAAGATGATCAACCGATTGCACTAACGTTGTCGTCGGTAGCGTTACAATGGCGGTGTCCGATGCTTGCTTGTGACCAGAGACAACATCTTTACTGGCCATAACATTGAGCGATGCCAGCACACGATCTAGAACACGGCTCGATACTTTAGCGCCACAGCCTCTGCATCTCATTGGGTTGTCAGATGCGGCGACAGTGTCTTTATCTTGCAATGCTGATGGCAACTGAGCGGGTAACGTTTCTTTCATGGCAGGCAGATCAACAAACTGCCGCATAAAGGTTCGATCAATATGATCTTTCCAACGCCAAACCCAATCAGCTTCAATAACAATAGAACCACGACTAGCGATTGCGCGTTTTCCGCCTGTGGCCATCAGACTTAAGAAGTCTTTTTGCGGGGAGTACGTTTTTAGTGATTGATTCAACAAGTGCCTACGAATATTTTCATACAAGACAGGCGCTTGCCGAACAGCAAACACACCTGCTTTTGCGCTGGGCGTTTCAACTTGCGTTCCGATATCACCTGTAGCAAAGACAAACGGATGAGACACACTTTGCAGATGCGCATTCGTCGAAACAAACCCGCGTTTATCTAAATCAAAACCCGCGTGTTTCACCCAGCCTGGACCTATTGCTGCGGTACACCACAGTATTTCATCAACATCGAATTGACGACCATCCGCTGCCCGCAATTCCCCTTCACCTACCTTAACAACATCGAACCCGGTGACAACTTCAATACCTTGTTTTCGCGCTGACGCTAACGCTAACTTGCCGACTTTAGGGGGCCTGCCACGCAGTGGGAGTTCTCCTCGAAGAAACCATAAACACTTTGCGGATCCAGCTGGTAGTGCATGCCGCATTGCCGTTATGAGTTCAAAACCGCCCGCACCCGATCCAACGACGCCTATTGTCACGCTGTCGGAATTGGTGGTGTTTATACGGGACACAATCGATGTCCATCGTGTAGAAAAATTGTATACAGGCTTTACTGGGGTGCAATGTTCCGATGCCCCATCAACTGACAAATCAGGGGTTGAGCCTGTGTCCAACGATAAGACATCAAAGCTCATCGATGGTCGCCCACTCATATGCACTTGACGCGCATCAAGGTCAAGACCCACAACCGTGTCTTCAACGAAACGAACACCAGCCCAACTGCACAGCACTCGAAGATCGACATGAATGTCTTCTACAGAATAGTGTCCTGCAACTAAGCCGGGCAGCATTCCAGAGTACGGTGTTTGCGAGTCGCTTGATATCAGTGTCAATCGAACACCGGGTAATGGGCGCATTGCCCAACGGCGGATTAACAACACATGACTATGACCACCACCGATCAGAAAAACATCACGTACAAGAGGTGTGGATATCATAAAGCATGAGACCAAGACACAATCTCATCAGCCGTGCCTTTAAAGACTATGCGCTGCTCTTTCTTACTGAGCTGATAGTCATACATGGGATCGTAATAATCGCTTAGCAACATCTCTATAAATCCGCTGTAATGGCTGGAGTCATCATGATTTTCATGTTTGTCCATAGCGAACTCTAGGAGTTCAAGTGCACATCGATAGTTATCGCCACCAAAGCGTTTTTGTATGCGAGACAAGCTGCCACGGTGATGGTCTTTAAAACCATTAAAGCCTTCATCACGCCCTTTTTCAGCGATATACCTAGACAGAAGATCTGGCACATAGTCATCAAAGCAATTCTTAATACGAGTCTGCATGTCGGTTTCGAGAATGACTATGGACGCCTGCTTCATAGACTCCATGAGTACATCAGGCAGGCACACCCTGCCTATCAATCGCGCTTCATCTTCTATAAAGAGTTGTGATATGCCAGCCTCTTCCTGCCTCATCATTTCAACACAAAGTGCGTTTTCGAAATCTATGTTGCTAGGCTGTGCACCGACAAGACCTCCAAAGCTTGAACCTCTATGATGGGCTAGTCCCTCCAAGTCCAACATGTTGCCCAAGCGCTTTATGAGTAACGTTTTACCGTTACCCGTGCGCCCGCCAACTAGGGTTATGCCCATGCTGCTGCATAGCTCTTCTAGCGTTTGAATCAAAAAAGTTCTTATGGCTTTGTAGCCGCCTTCAACCAAAGGTAAATCAACACCCGCCTGACTAAGCCAGTGCTGACTTATGCGTGAACGCAAGCCTCCCCTAAAACAATAGAGAGCTGCATTTTGATTGTTCCTAGCAAACTGTTGCCACTCGTTAACACGCTCTTGACGAATCTGTGGCGTGACAAGTTCTGCACCCAACTTTATAGCGCTGTCTTGTCCTGACTCTTTGTATCGAATACCCACGAGATGACGTTCTTCGTCACTCATCAATGGCAAGTTGACTGACCGTGGGAAAGCACCCTTTTGAAATTCTACTGGTGCACGGACATCTAACAAAGGCGTGTCAGATAACAACAGTGTTCGGTAGTCGGCACGGGTGCGCCCCGGCTCGCGGGGCACATCCACTATTGCTGGCTTGCTGGTTTTATCAACAGCCACATTGTGAACTTCTTACTAGCGCTTTATTTTTTATCACTGATTAGTTGTTTCATAGCAT
>CALKLO010000060.1 GCA_937991945.1 uncultured Granulosicoccus sp. | reverse complement strand
AAAAGGTGCAAGCTACATCGCACAAGAAACGGCAAAACGTATTGCCTGCGATTGCAGCATCAGCACAATTACTAAAATTGGCGGTGAACCGACAGACATAGGTCGGAAATCAAGACTTTGGACAAACGCCATGACTCGCGCCATTAAAGATCGCGATCAGCATTGTCAGTTTTACGGTTGCACACATACCCACAATCTACAGATTCACCATATTGTTCATTGGGCTAATGGTGGATCAACCTCTGTCGAGAACGGGGTCTGTCTTTGCCATTTCCATCATACGCTGGTACACGAGGGTGGCTATAGCATCCGCGCAGTTGCTAACAATCAAACCAGCTTGAATGAACAGTTTTCACTGCAACAGCATGCGAGCGATGCCAGTATGTTCGGCTTCGAAAAAGAGTTGCGCGATGATAGAGAGTCTTTCAACAAAGTACGCAAGCTATCGCCGACAACCTACCGATTTCGAGTGTTTGATGCCGATGGGCGCGACATACGTGGTAGCCATCATGCTGAAACGTGTAAAGCCGATATTCCAACTAAGCGTGATTCTCAAACCCGTCAAAATCTGTCGAAACCTGTCGAAACCTGTTCATCACTATGGGTGTGGGCATAACCACTCCACGTGTAAGCTCATTTTGATCCATGTGAAATTCAATCGCCGCCACCGGGTCTGGTGGATAGATTGGATGATTAACTTGCTCGTAGGCATCAACTAGGGTTATTAGAATATCCAATCTATCTCCCTCGTCTGTGCCCTCTTTTGATTCCCATAATTCTTCAATCGTACTTAACGCAAGATCATAGTCTTGTTCAGTTTTGATGGGTTGTATATCCATTGTCAGAGACTCCCTACGTCGATGGCATGAGGCTTTTAGATTAACGAGTTCAGCCTGACCTAAGCCTCAGAATACAATCTGGGAAACAGCGACTCCAACGTAGACGAAGGAAACCGCAACGATACCGGACCTTTAGGTGTGGTAGATGCCAAAAAGCCTTCAGCGATGACATCTTGCAAGACACGTTGTGCAGTTCTTGCGGGCAAACCGGTAATTCTGGAAGCTTGTCCGCGTTCAAACTGACCACTTCTAAGCGCTTCTTTTAACAACGCTGATGCTTCTGGCTTTAACGAATCGTGACTAGCGACTAGCCTCTCATAACGCGCATCGAGCCGGTTCAAATCAAATAAACCAGACATAAATTCAACTTGATCGAGACACACTTCAAGAAACCACTGCGTAAATTCCTGCAACGCTTTTTCCGACAAATTTCCTCGACCATCAAGATCCCCTTGCCGAGGCGAATCAGCGTGATCCATCATACGAGAATATTCTGTCCGGCTTTCCAACCCTCTTGCCAAACCTCGCGAAACCGACCATAGGCCATGCGCACCGACACCTGCCCATTGCACCATTGCATGACTCATCAATCGACTTACTCGACCATTCCCATCGGGAAACGGATGGATGTAATTGAAGCGATGATGGGCCACCGGAATCAGCATTAAGCGTTGACCGAGCTTTATGGTTTCAAGACGGTAGGCGTCCGAAAAACGCTGCATAAAACTCTCAACCACTTCGCTTGAAGGTGGTACGTGTCGTCCGACTGATACATCATGCTTTGCGTGCGATCGCCACTCACCTGGCGTCATTAAAAATGTAGAACTCGTTCCTTCAATAATAAGCATGCTCTCCGGAGCATCGGTATAAAAATCTCTATGCAATTGACTTAAAAAATCCCTCGACGCAGGCTCTGGTAACGCATCGTTGATTGCAAGCTTGTCGAGTGTGGCTTGCAAACGGACATGAGCTGCTGCTTCGAGTTGAAGATCACGACGAGGCCCCTCGGCATCAAGGTCACCTGACATCGCACGCTCGATATCTCTTGGGCGCGTGTGATGACCCTCTATTAAGTTCGTGTAGTAGGCATTCATTACACGTACTAAATCGGCAAGATTTTCAGCTGATTGTGCGTGTAGGCCATAGCCGAGCCTCGCACTGCTGGCAGACAACTCGGCAATCAATCCGGCTGTACGCTCTGGAACGGTTGAGAGTCGCATTGGCTCAAGCCTCGTAGGGGTTTCCAACGTCATTGGCCGATCTTCCTTTTCGATTATATGGCTTTATTTCAGGGTATTGCAGGTCCGAACGATCATTAATGGCGCATACTTTGGCTGATCTGATAGTACAGGTTTTAGGGGTGAATTTGCAAGAATCTGGCCGATGTCATCAGCCACTTATATTATTGTATTGATTGATATTTTTAAGTTTTCATTAAAACTATGGCCAATCGTATGGCCGATAATTCGTGAATTCGATGGATCAACGACAATACCGATGAAAAACCGCCACTAATCGCAAACTCTCGTTTTAGTTGGTTTTCCGGTTATCCCCCAACTCCACACAATGGGATGGACTCCTACTCACCCTATGCTGCGAGGCAGCGAGGTCGGAATCAATGCGCCAGAATGGAAGTTGGAAAACACCATTCGTGATGAGGAGAGCCCACCACAACGCAGACGTCGATTGATCCCGATCCACATCGATGAATTAGGATGCGGTGCATATTTACGCTTAGACACAATAGCCCGGTAATTGTGCCGTTTCAATCGACTATCTTAACGGTATAGTGATAGCGCAAAATAAATCGTAGGAAAAACCGAATGCAAAAATACTTGTCAATGTTGAGACTCACACGGCAAATATTGCGGCCTCTGTCGATACTCACCGTCTGCGGTTTATTTATGCTCGCGTCGATGCCTGCATCGGCAACTCCCCCCTACTCTGTTGTCGCACCCGCAGGGCAACATGTGTGCGCCCTGCAAACTGACGGCACCCTCGTTTGTGGCGCACCATCTTTTTCACAGCGATATCTGCCACCCGATACTCTGGGAACATTCAGCGCGCTATCTGCCGGTAGAAGTCACACCTGCGGAATAGAAACAGACGGTGGCATTGTTTGTTGGGGTGAGAACTTCTTCGGTCAATTAGACGTGCCTACGATGGACTTGCCGGCAACCGCCAT
>CALKLO010000059.1 GCA_937991945.1 uncultured Granulosicoccus sp. | reverse complement strand
CCGTGATAAATAAGACCTGCCTGTAACGTTGCCATACCGACTAACAAGACTATCGGTGCCGCTATCAAAAACTCAGCCAGAGAAGCTCCTGATTCTCGATGATTCATGCGTAAAACTCCTTTTTATCGCAGTAATAAGCTCAATTCGTCCATACGTGACAGCGCCATTTCCCTAGAAGGGTCGCTAGCACGGGTTGATCTGAGTGAATTCAATGTGGCCACCTTGGCCTTGAGTAAATGCGCTGTAGACAAATTAAACCATGGTTTGAATTGCGCACTGTCGTGAGCAAGCGACGTCTCGTAGGCAAACACGGCCTGACTCAGCTGTCCTTGCTGTGTCAATGCGTTGCCTAAACGAAACCACGCATAGGCATCGGTTGGTATTTGTTTGAGTATTAGCTGATACAGTTTTGATGCACCTACCCATTGCTGAGACTCATAGGCAGCATCGGCTTGGTTCATCAATGACAACATGCGGTCGGTTGACATGCTTGTTGATTCTGCCTTAGCGCCTTGTGAATCAGGCGCTTTTACTGAATGAGCGCACCCTTGCAATAAGAGAGCGAACAACAGTAGTGATGCAGATGCTATTTGGCGACGCAGAGTCACAGCCAATCACCCGTGCTGGGTAAGAACGTTTGACCTTCAGCCAACTGGATACGCGCTGCCGTGCCTTCCGCCATTTCAACGACAAACATCGCTTTTAATGAAAACACGAAACGCTTGGGAGGCATGGTCACCAATTTTTGTATGACTCCGCGCTTGTCAATGAAAGCGACGTCTAAGGTTTGTTTAGAACCGTAGGTGTGCACCGCTTTGCACGGACGCAAAATAATGGCATCTGTTGGGCCAAGCTCTGGTACGCCATGTACACCACGAAGCCTATGGTAAAACGTGCTAGCGTCATAGGCATATAACAGCGGAGCACCATGGCGCGTAAGCGTTACCTTATTCGTATAGTACGAGGAAAAAAATGGGTTATCACGCCACGAAAAAATCATAGTGTCTCTTCCTCTATTTCGTTTGTCACCAAGACAGTCTCTTGCCCTATAACTGATATAACCGCCGTCGAATGCACAGCTCCTGCAAAGGCTCTTATCTCACCACGAAACCCACAGGACAGATTAACCCTAAGCAGCAACATACTTGAACCGGTGTATGACGCTGTACGCACTTGCGCAATATCATCTAGCTCGCCACTAACCAGTTCTGAATCGGCATCGATTACGCCGTTACCATTGACATCATCGTAAATACTCAGCACGCCATTTCCCGAATACGTATTGTCAGAAAAATCGGCATAAACACTCACCATCGCATCACCTATTGGCGAACCATTACTCGTAGAAAGCTGCATTAGAATTGGGATATCAAGGTAGCTATTAGCGTCAGACAAACACTGCCCCACAGCATTGATCCTCTCAGTCACCTCAATGGAATGATTCGCAGGCGTTAACTCCAAGGTTGCATCCACAGGAACAACATCGTTAGTACAGGCTGACAAGAGGAATACAATGCCCCCCATGCCTAACGTCTTAACGAATAGCTTTGTTCTTGTTAATACATCTGAAAACTTCATAATCCTTTTCATTAACGCTCCTGAGAACACACTAAATTAACCATGAGCTGGTTAGATTTTTCTTAAATGACTAACGCTAGCCGGGCCAACCATATGCCCATAACAGCGGCTGCCATGTCACCAACCCTTCCTGAATAGCCTTACTGAGTAATATGAAACCAATGACGAATGACGTTGTTGGGAATATAAATATCACCAACGGCCCCAACATTTTTACAGGGGCTTCCATAGCTTTTTTTTCAGCCAATTGAAATCGCTGACTCCGTAGTTGATGAGCTTGAGCCCGTAGTATTGGGCCAAGACTGGCACCCGTTTTCTCCGCTTGAACCAAGCTGGCCACAACACTTGACACCGGAGGGCTACCGGTTCGATCTGACATCTCTCGTAAGGCTTCTGCACGCGATTTTCCCGAGCGAATATCTCGTAAAACGCGACTGAATTCTTTTCGTAATGCAGAGTCGCCGGTTTTCTGCACGGCGTGAGTAATGCCACCCGTTAGATTACTACCCGCCTCCACTGACAACGTGATGACATCCAGATAAAACGGCAGTGTTTTTAGAATGGCCTTTGAGCGAGTATCGCTAAGCTCCCGCAGCCAGAGTTCTGGATATAAAAAACCACCCAGAGCACCCAGTATTCCTAGCCAGGCTAACGGCGTAGAAATAACCGCTAACACTAGAGCGATAGCACCACCAAATAGCACCGCTGAAATAAATTTGGCAGCCACATATTGTTTTGGCGAAACGCTGTACTCAACTCCCGCTTTTTTCAATCGAGCAAGTGTTGTAGAAGCTTGCGCATCACTAACCCATGCCCCAGCATGAAATTCAACTAACTGAATGAGTGGCCAAACGAGTCGAAAACCTAGAGCAGGCCTGTCTAAGAATTGTCTGTCTTCAGTAGGAATAGAATGGAATACGCGATAAAGCATCCACACCAATAGCGATACTCCCATACCAAACAAGAGTGGAATGAGTAGAGCACTCATACGTCGATGCTCACAATTTTTTGTATGAGGATGCTACCTATTAAATCCATGCTGATAATGAGAAATAAGAACGCCCAGCCCAGCAAGCTGGTAAACAACGGATACGTAGCTTTAGGCTCAAAATACATTAACGGCAGAAGAATTAAAAAAGGCAGCGCTGATACAACCCGCCCTTGCAGACGACCCTGAGCCGTCAACGCCTCAATCTTCCCCTCCATTTCCATCTTTCGGCGAAGCGTTTCAGACAGGCTTTGAAGTATTTCCGCCAGGTTTCCACCGACATCATTCGCAATCATGGCGGCTGATGCGACTAAATCCATTTCTTCGCTCTGTACGCGCTCAGCCAGGTTTTCAAGCGCATCATCCAAGTGCGCTCCCATACGTTGCTCTCGAAGCATTAGGGAGAATTCTTGACCCAACGGGCCTTTCACTTCCTGAACATAGGACTCCAACGCAATAGTGAACGTAGACCCTGCACGCATAGCCCCTGAAACCTGCGATAACGCATCAGGCAGTGTGGAATTAATGGTGGCTCTCCTCTTTTTGGTCAACTGCGCAAAGAGTCGATACGGCGCCACCAACATCACAATGACTGAGCCAACAACAATCAGTACACCGGCACCCATCATAAATATAAGTAACGGTACAAAGATGAGTACCGCTATATACAAAAACTGGAGCCGTTTCGTATCGGCAAACAAAAACAGTTTTCGTAAGTTAGATTCCGTGGTGTTTTTCAACGAGGTAGAGTATTGATCTACCGTATTGACAGTGCTTCTCAAACACAGATAAACCACTAGGCTAATACTGATGAACAACATGACCTGTATGAGCACTATATTCATGCAGTGACACTCTCAGCAGCCTGTGAGAAATTAGACAAATCCATCTCATAGCCTAAGTACCTTAGTTCCTCATAAAACGAAGGTATTGCACCGGTCGCCTCAAAATGCCCCACGACTCGCTTGTTTTCATCAAAAGCATGTTGTTGAAATTTAAAAATATCCTGTAACTGAACCGTCCCACTTTCAACGCCCACAATTTCTGTAATTCGCGTTATCTTCCGTGAGCCACACGGGAAACGCGTCTGTTGAATGATGAGATCGACGGCTGAGGCTACCTGCTCGCGAATAGCGCTGACGGGCAGTTCCATTCCGGCCATTAACACCAGTACCTCTAAGCGTGACAAAACATCGCGGGGGTTATTGGCATGTATTGTCGTCAACGAGCCGTTATGACCGGTATTCATGGCTTGCAGCATATCCAAGGCTTCACCGCCTCGGCACTCACCCACCACAATACGATCGGGTCGCATACGCAGAGAATTCTTTACTAAATCTCTAATGGGTATCTCGCCTCGCCCTTCAAGGTTCGGTGGTCGTGACTCTAGCGACACCAAGTTGGGTTGAATGAGCTTTAGCTCTGCGGCATCTTCAATGGTTACGATTCGATCAGTTGCTGGTATAAAATTGGACAACACATTCAACAGTGTTGTTTTACCCGAGCCTGTTCCACCTGACACAACCATGTTTTTGCGCATTTCTACGCACACTTTTAGAAAATCAACCATAGCGCTACTGACGGCATCTGTAGCAATCAGGTCGTCAAACTTCATACGGTGCTTGGGGAATTTACGAATCGTCAGACTAGGGCCTTTAAGCGCCAAGGGTGGAATAATGGCGTTGACTCTAGACCCATCTTTCAACCGCGCATCGACAATAGGGCTGCTCTCATCAATGCGGCGACCTAACGGCGAAATGATTCTATCGATGACCGCCGAGACCGTTGCATCGCTACTGAACGTGACTTGCGATCGCTCTAGCTTCCCATCACGCTCAATGAATATTTCCTTGTAGTTGTTCACCATGATTTCTGTGATGCTCTCATCGTCCAGAAACTCTTCAAGAGGCCCTAGCCCCACTGATTCATTGAGTACGTTGCGCGCAAGCCTTGCGCGGTCTAACGTATCTGGAAGCTCTGTACCTAGACGTCCTATAATGTCTTTGATCAGATCGTCCGATTCACGACGAAGCACTTCATCAGACATTCGATTAACATCTTTTCGCTGCAAATCCATTTGGAAGAGCAACTGTTCGTGCACTATTTGCCCCCAATAGGCCATTTCATCGGCAGCAGCTTGAGCGTCACTATCGTCTGATAGCGCCAGTGCGCTGGAATCATCCGCAACTGTTGGAGTGCTCATACCAGAGGCTCCCGCAACGCTTGGAGTCCTTACAGATGTATGGCTTGTCAGTGGCGCCACACTATCGCTCTCAAGAATATCCTTTGACGGTTTAGCGGCGGCGGAATAACGAACAGATTTTAGGCTAAGTCGTACATCGCCAACTTCTACCTCATCAAGATCTGATAGGGGACCAAAATCTACGACGCGCTCTCTGTTGACCCAACACCCCGTCAAGCTGCCCACATCTCTAATGAACACACCTGTGTCTTCCAGTCGCAGCTCTGCTTGACGCTTACTCAATTGCCTAGAGTCGATGACCAGATCATTACTGCGTGCACTACCGATAGAGCAATGCTGCCCCACGGCTTGAAACACTTTGCGCCGACTCGAACCCCGTTGATAGTAGAAATCAAACATGGCGCTAATCGAGTAGTTGAATGTGTTGTCGAGCATCATCGACCTTGAGCTCTGCCGCATCGAACACGGTTTGTTCACGAGCACTCAACGTATTGCCCTGTGGTTGAATAATTTCGGGCGTGACGAATATGACTAATTCGCTGACCGTGTTTCTTGCGTTTTGTGCACGAAATAGTTGGCCAATAACCGGCAGATTTCCAAGCCCGGGTAGCTTGTCTATGTCTTTGCTACTTTCAGAACTCAGCAAGCCAGATATGACTATTGTCTCCCCAGAACGCACATTGACTTGTGTCTGCGCTTTACGAGTGAGCAACCCCGGAGCGCCCTGCACGCTAACAGCCGGATCTAACTGGCTTATTTCGGTCTCTACAATGGTTCTGACATTACCCATTGGATCAACAATGGGTGAGATGTTGAGCTTGATGCCGTACTCTTTAAATTGAACACTGGTTTGACCGTTAGCCCCAATACTGGGGTACGGCACCTCCCCTCCGGCTAAAAAGGAGGCACTACCGCCACTGGTTGTACTCAGTACGGGTTCAGCCAGTGTTGTCGCATCACCTGTTGAGGCAAGAAAATTAATCCTAGAGGTGATATTCGACGCAATGCCGAAATAGGTTTGAAAAGGGTTTACGGTATTGGGCAAAACTGCATCGATGCCTTCCGCTGCAGGGCGGAAGAAGTTGTTTCCAATGGCGTCACCAGCAATGGCAAAACCAGGCCCTGCTGCGCTATCGCTCCAATCCACACCTAACTTGCCCAAAGCACTTTTTCTAAATTCAATCATGCGAACTCGCATGCGCACCATGGTCTCCATGCGCACACGAGTCTCTGGGTCGTTTTCGCTCACACGAATATTGAAATCAGATTGCGTTTTGTCAGCGTGCCACAACCGTAATGAGGTGCTTCCTGCCGCTTGTCCGATGACAAGCAGCTCACCACTTTTCAAAACCTCTGCCCGAACAATATCTCCGTTACCAATAGCAACTCTATTCACGTTCACCTGACCAAACACTTTCACCTGCCCGGCAAACATATCAATGTTATCGGTTTCAACCGCATCAGATATCTGCTGTTGAAGCTGCTCATTTTGTGCAGGCGTTATGTCAGCATCCACCATTGGAATTGGCGTTATAACAAGCGGGTTAAATTCACGAATCTGGCCACGAGACTGAACAATGTCCTCGGTAGACTCATCTCCTTTTACCACCAGTGCGCCAGGGATTATCATGCCGCGAGTCACTTCAAACCACCCATCGTCCGACAAGACGCTGGAGATACAACAACTCGATGCAATAAGCATGAACACCCACCGCCGATAACGCATGCTTCTCATGGCTGTCCTCCAATAATGTATTCAACACCGACTTCTTTTTTCTGCGTAATTACACGTCGAGGCTTGGGTGCAGGCTTTGTAGGTACAACGACAGGCTCGTTGAGCAGCTCGGCCACGCTTAGCGGGATATCACTGAGTGGTGCCTCATCATCAGGATTTCTCAACATCGCAGTCAATTTACCCACCTGCTGAGCAAGTGTGATTTTTTGACCATCCGCTGGGGTCACATGAACCGTAATAGTTGAAAAAGCCCGAGGCGATCCACTTGATGATTTGTCTACTAGTGTTTGAACGCCGGTGGCAATAACATCGAGCTGTTGAATGAGAGGGAAAATTCGATACGAACCACCCGAGCCATAACTGAGGAGTAAATCCACTTTGTCATTGGGTTGGAGGAATCCTGAAATCGAATTGATCTCATCCACGCGTACCGTCATGGCTCTAAGACCCTCGGCAACCTTGCCACTGAATGTTGGCGACACTCCACCCTCTAAATGCGCCCAGAGCAACGGACGCCCTTCATCAATATCAAAATCTAACCGTTGCCCAACGGCCGTCTCGTAGGTACGACTGGTAACCGAATTTGAATCGGCGTATTTTTCTGGTATTTCTCTAACAGATAAATCACTGGAAAAGAGAATCTCACCTCGTTTGATGGGGCGAGTCGGTACGACAATTTCAATCATGACCTCCGTCTTGTCGATCTGACTCTTGTAGTAGGACACCTGCTCCTCAATGTAGTGTTTGGAATAATAGAAGCCTGCCCCACCCAGCAACACTGACAACACAAACATGAGCAAATTCTTACGCGGAGCCACTGCTTGAAGCGCACTAGACTGACTAACCATGATTCATAAAACCCCTACAACAATGATTCGTGTCTCTCATGGCAGCGACAACAGATAGGTCGTATGAGACTGGAACTGACGAAGTGCATTCATTAAATAGCCAAGCAGCGAATCGTTCAGCCCTGGCAGTGGGACAAATAGAACACTAACGACAACCAAACTCACCACGCAATATTCAACCATCGCCGTGCCAGATTGTCGGCCCCATCGAGCGTTAGTCTTCATGGAACACCTCGTTTACAACCGCGACGGTTTGACCCGTGACATTGCGAGTTATTACCATTTCCAATCGGCCCGATGTTCGAAATAGTCGCCGACTCATCAACACAATGTGAGACTCTTTATACGGTTGAGTCGATGTCAGTATCCAATCATCATTCTCTCTTGCTCTAACCAATGCCGACTTAAAATCCTCCACTGAACGCATCGATTGGTGTACGGACAGCGTAGAGGTCCGAGCACCGTCAACCGAGTGTGTTTTCGACAGGGTTTGCACGCCGTCAATGGGTTGTGCCCCAGTCGTTGTTGTTGAATGGTTCACGCTCATAACCGATAAATAGCCACGGCTTCGTGAGGGTTCCTGCACACCCAATTGGATAACCGTATTGACCCCATCCCTTAACCGACTGATGAGTAGCCAGTCACCCACTCGGGATTCAATCATGCCTGGCTGCGTCGAGTCTGCATCCTCTGGCCAGGCCTGTTTATAAAACTCAACGGTATCGGTTAATGACAACGGCGAATCATAGGACGCTATGGAAACAGGGGCATCATTGTGTATCGCCTCTGACGCTATCCACTCAATCTGAGTACCTAATGGCAGAGGTACTGCTCGCACTCTTTGTGCATTATCCCCGCTGGCATGGCTCATCATAGAGACCATGCACACAGCAGTAAGTAAAACTAGCTTGGCAATTGAGGACACCTGAAACGCCTTCATCGGCTCTCGTACTCCGGTAGCACTGTCATGTCGACATGGCCAAACGCACCGCGTAGATCTTTCAATTCGTTAAAGAGCGGTAAATGCCCAACAACAGAGACCGCATTGCCTATCGGCTCTAACACTGACGCTGGCATAAGGCTTCTGACTCGCTGCCTTGCCTGTTCATCATCCGAGGCGCTCCAGCCATCACTTAATATGGCAGCCTGACTACTTAAACAGGCTTGTCCATCCTCAGCAGCACAGTCAGCTCCGCCGCTGGGTAGCCATTCAGACGCATTGATGTTGATACCCACGGTAGACGCTGTAAGACCCTCTGCAGTTAACCCCCAAGCGTTACCAGATACACCTTCTAAGAATTCACCTGAACGTCCCACCGTTTGCCCAATTTTCATAGATAGCGTGCTTGACTGCTGAGATGCCCCGTAAGCCACAGTGAGCGATGACTCATCAATCGTAAACTCTGAGCGGCTTTGTAAGTCGGCTATTGCAAGACCTTGAGAACCCCACAGTCGGTTTTGCGCAGAGGTGTTTGGTTGACTGCTAATAGGGCTTTCTGATACGGCGAAAAATCTATCGTTTACAGTATCCACAGAGGTGGAATTGGCGGAGGCGTCTGGGTAAACAGTAGACTCCCATGCCGAATATCTCGCAGCTTGTTCCGTCGTCTGCTTTAGATCAATGAGGTTACCGACCATGGCTAGGCCAAATACCACCGGCAACATAACGAGCATCAAAATCGTTGTTTCAACCAATGCGCTTCCGCTTACGTTGTTTGGATTACTCTTCATCAAACACCTCTGCCCACGGTAGCTGTATTTGTTCGTCTTCAACACGCAGCCACTCGTCTACGGTGAAAAGAGCCTCTGAATAAGGCATAGCGTATAAATCAGTGGCCTCACTCACTATGTCAATAAGCTGAAGCGCTAAGGTCTCTCTCAAACCCTCGCGTAGGCTCTGAGCTTGATCGAAATAAAACTGTATTTGTCTTTCAATATCTCTGCGGCCTTCATCGTTTTCACTACCGGTTTCTAGACGCTCACGTAGAATAGATATCTCTTCATAGGTGTCATTAAGCTGCTCGTCTAATTCGCGATTTGTTTCTTGCTGTGCAATTTCAAAGTTGTCAGAGACCTCGCTTTGTATGCGAAGGAACTCATCTTTCAAGTCAGCAGCTATCTGCTCTGCACCTTGTACGGCATCAATATAAGGCTGCTCAGCCCCTGCAGTGGTTAGATCACTTAACGCATGTTGAGTGGCATTTTCTAGCCCTGCCTGAGACAAGGTTGACCCGGCAGCAACAACACTGGAATTGTCGCCCGCCATACCCGAAATAACGGAGCTCACCGCGCTAGCTAGAGGCTGAGTTAATTCATCGCGAACTGCATGCTCGTAACGACTAATGAGGGCTGTGTTCTGCGATACCACAACACCATCAAGATCTGACAACTCAAAGCCAGGCTCTGGATACCGAGCCAAAGTCGAGTTGTCAGCACTTAGTCCTGACGGTGCAGCTGTCGAACTACCAGCACGAAAGCTGATAGCCAACGCTTTATCCGACGCTTCAACCGGGGCTAAACGGGCTGCCCAATAGGGAGAGTATCCGTTGGCATTTTCCATAGCCAATTCAAGGTTTGCATCTGCACGCTGGTAGTAAACCTCGGCGGTACTGATTGAGGACACAACATCGCCTAGAACCGTAACAGGCGCTTTGAGGGAATCTCCAATATCCGTACCGTCACTTTGTCGGGTGTCATCCACAGCCATGGATACTTCTATTTTCAGGCGAACTCTAGGGAGTTCAGTATCCAGTGTGTTGTCACTCAGTGATCGAAATGCATTTATTCCGTTGTATCCCTGCAGAGACACATTCGTCTGTTTAGCCCCAAAAGGCGATAGAACGCCAGCATCAGCAAACGCCTCTGAGGTCCGGTTCATACCAAGAAACCGAGAACAGTTTGCCGACGACGTTAAACTTTGCGTACCCGAACAGGCTGTGGGGTCAATTGTGTTGTCTGTTGATTCACTATTGGCAAACGCTTCACCCCAGCCCACCGGAATTTCGTAACGCTTGGTGCCCCTCCAACGCCATAGGCGATTATGCAGAGAGAGGGTGTCTTTAGCTTTCCACTCCCACTGCAGCTCGCCGTCACGTTCAACTTGAATAAGCTCAGTGGCCCCTTCACGGTAAAGACGATGGCGTGTAATGGGTGTGGAATAGAACCAAAAGTTCTTAAAGAACTTCCAATTCCTTTCAGCCGTGAATGAATCGCGCGATTGATTAATCATGTCCACTCGATCACTCATCGCCTGGGTGTCGTCTTTGGAATAGCCCGACGTAAAACTTCTCCAATCAACCAGGTTTTTTGCAAGCCCCACACCGCTGTACAGGGAACTCGCTGAGAATCTGTCATCGGTTTCAGCGACTACGCTATTAATGACATCGGGCGTTGCCACAAACGTACTGACAAACATGGCCTCCTGAGCCACGGACAAGCCTTTATTAACGACATCGACAACGTTGAGCAATGCACCTGCGATAGGTGACATTATTCGTTCTACTTGCTGTAAGCCGGTTTGTACACCTTGCGCCACGACATTGAGTATGGGAACAGGCTGTAACACCGTTGCTATGTTTTCGCTGGTGACGGCGCCGTACGTCACCCACGACTGAAGCGTAACGGCTTGTGCAATAGATACCTGATTAGCAACCATTGCACGATTACTGTATGCCTGAAAATTCAGTGCTCTGGCCTGCCACAGTGAACCACTGTAAGCAGCCGCATCGGCAGCATTGGCCAGCTTCATTTTATCTGTGGCTATTTGGCCCGTGTTATAGAGAACGAACACCCCCATAAGCGTAAGGGCTAGCATGGCTAATCCGAGAGGTAGTACCTGTCCTTGTTGCCGCCTTTTCATCATTGCCTCCGTTGCAATGATCTGTGAATAAACGGGCTGACGAAAAGCTTCATCGCCAGCCCCCTTTCAACGTCTCAGCGCGGTTCAGCTAATTAGTTGTTGTAGCTTTTCAGCGTAGTTACCTCTTGCGCAGCTGCTTCAGCTTTACTAAAACTAGCCTCGGTAGTCGCAACTTTGTCAATGACTTCACCACCAATCAGATCTGACCCCAGTGCTAAGAAACTGGCTTTCACACTTGAGCCAAAAAAGCTGACCGCGACTATTGACGCAATTGCTATTAATGCCACGATGATTACGTACTCAGTCATCCCTTGCCCTCGAATCCTTCTTGGGTTACTGACTTTCTTATAACTTTCTCTCACCACATGCTCGTTCATCATTTTTTCCTTTTGCGTTAAGCAATCTATTAAACAAAGGTGTCTGGATTTCTCAAACAACACAGAGCAGATTAAAGATTCCACCCCTCTTAACCAGACCGACCAGATGACGGTCAAGCTACAACACAGATCAATTATTCGTATACCTATTGGAAATTGCGTTTGTAGATTGCTTCATGCTTTGTCGTAAACGCAGATCACTAAAACGCGGGTTTAACGCTACACGTTCCCAATATTTTTTCGCTCTCATAAACGTATTTGCGTGTTTTAAGTATTCACCCGTGACCAAAAAAAACGCCATTTTTTAAACGCACTTTTTTTATTAAAAAAGCATGGTTCATAACGATCATAAAACTCCGGCGTAGCATATATGCCATATGGGATATATAAAATAGGTCAGCATCAATCGCCGTGTGCTTGTTCAACACAACAACTTTCGATAATGAAAATACTCTGCACATGCGATGGAAATCCTTTTCCCTAACGAGGAATAAAAATTAACGTATATCGCTAAGGTCGTCTACCGCTTGCTCAGATAATCATCAGTTTTACTGTATGCATAAACAGACAACCTTTAAAAACCCGATCAGCCTTAGCGTTGAGTGACTTAAGCTAATACCTGTCGCCTGTAAGCGTTTTAATAACGTGTGCTGACCGTTGCACAGATAAAACAAGTCACCAGAGTATTCCGCTTATGAAATACCATCACCGTATTGTTAGGGGTTTAACAAAAACAATTGCCTGTTTAATTGGCATCGCTTCAATAGCCGATGCGAACGAGTGTCAAATTCTCTGCGACCCAATAATCGACTACCAACATTCGAGCACAGCGCTGCAATTTTCACGCACTCAATACTCACCCGTTATAAACAGCAACCCTGCTGACCTAATAGCCGATAACAATGAATCTCGTCACCGCTTCGAAATAGTGCTGACACAAAGTGGATCAACTCGATCAATTTTCGATCACTTAGGTCAACGGCATGACTTCACTGCTAACGATGACGGTACATTCACATCAAGTACTGCCACTGGCTATTTGAACGTAAACAATGGACAGTATCAATGGACTGATGACACCAATAATGTGCACATATTCCAAGGCTCCTACTTAACGCAATTTATTCAAGCCGATGGTCAAGCCCTAACGCTGCAGTATCAACATCAAAGACTCAATGCCGTCAGTGATGATGTAGGCAATACATTAACGTTGAACTATCGCGACGACGTTCTTCATAGTCTCACCACGCCCGAGGGGTCTTACATAGACACTTCTCAACATGCCTGCTTGTACGACACACCACCTGAGAACACGACGTGTGATACCCACGCTAATCCGGTAGATGGGTACCCGGCAACAACAGCACAACCGGGTGTCAGTCGCATCGATGCCAGACCTGCTTCTTGTGAGAGTTACTTCATTGAATATTTTGGCACCGAACGCGGTAGCCAAATTGAGGATGGGCTTGCCTGGCTGAGCCCTTATCAAGGCTTGCAGCAAACCGTACGCTCCTACCCTATCGTGGACTTCATAGACAACGACCGGTTAATCGCTGTTAGAAGCCGCGACTTGGCCAATAACTCGTTCAATGACCCAGGGAACCCAAACGCTTTGCTCTACCGACTCATGCGAGACGGCCGAGAGATTCAAGACCGATTTCTTGATCCGTTAGCTGAAAACGGAGAAGTATCGGTTGAGGAGTTGGGGTTGAGCACCACCATTCAAGAAGGCATATTACCTCCAAATATGGTTCTGCAACTGGTGATTCGCGACCAAATAGCAAGCCCATCGCACTGGACACAGATAGCTCAAGCCCGAGAGCGGCTATGGGAAACGTACTCAATAACCTTAGAAGTGGTGATAATTCCTTAAAATTCTTCATCTAGTCACCCGTTTGGTCGATATCTGTATTGCAAAGAACGCAACAATGGAGTAATTTCTTCATTGTTTCCAACTTCGGGGCGGGGTGTAATTCCCCACCGGCGGTAGGGTAATCTCAAATTTTGAGCATTGCCAAGTCCGTGACCCGTAAGGCTGAATCCTTTTAGGACAAAGCCAAACGGTGGATCTGGTCAGAGTCCAGAACCGACGGTTAGAGTCCGGATAAGAGAAGTTGAACACTGAACGCCGCAGGCATGTTTTGCCTTGTGGTGCGCCGAACACCTGCGCGTCAGGTTGTCGGTACCGGTGTGCTCGGCCGCCTCGAATAACAGATCTACTTTGTTACGAGGGCAATACCGGCAGTGCAGTCACACGAACACTTCATGCAACGAGCTATAGAGCTGGCCGCCCGGGGAACCGGTTGCACCAGCCCGAACCCGCTTGTCGGAAGTGTTGTCGTGCAAGACAACAAGATCATTGGTGAGGGCTGGCATGAGGTCTACGGGCAAGCTCATGCAGAAGTCAACGCATTGAACAATGCGCTTGCGCGCACCCCTCAACAAGCATCTGAAGGATTCGTTAAAACAACACACGACACTGGGAAAAGCGCTCTTAGTGGAGCCACACTGTATGTCACGCTAGAACCCTGCAACCATCACGGATACACACCTCCGTGCACGCAAGCCATAGTCAATGCTGGCATCAAGGAAGTGGTTTACGCCCTGTCTGATCCAAATCCGCGTGCCGCTGGTGGCGCGGCCTGGCTGCAAAGCCAAGGCGTTAACGTTGTGACAGGCGTATTGGAAGAACAAGCCCGGTACATCAATCGGTTCTTCCTAAAGTATGTCGCTAACAAACGTCCCTACGTCATCGCTAAATCTGCGACCAGTCTGGATGGCAAAGTCGCTACACGCACAGGTCATAGCCAATGGATTACCGGACCCGAAGCTCGGCAACGTGGACATCAACTACGCCAAGCGGTCGATGCCATTATTGTCGGAAGCGATACCGTGATTGCGGATAACCCATCGTTAACCGTGCGCCTGCCTGAACACCTATGCGCCGCAGCGGCTATTCGACACCCACGCCCTGTCATTCTGGATAGTACTGGACGTGTGCCTTTGAACTTATCACTGCTTGACGGCTCTCTACCCACATCCACGATCGTCATAACAACAGATGCCATGTCATCAGCACATCGTAAAGCGATTGAAGCCAACGGGCACGAGGTCATTGTTGTTAATAAAAATACAACGGGTGTAGGCACCTGCCCTGCAGCCACTCTCGATGCTCTTGGGCAACGCAATATTCACAGCGTTTTACTCGAAGGCGGAGCCATGGTTCACGGCACCTTTAGAGATGCTCAGCTTATCGATGAATTCTGGACCTTCCTCGCACCGTCCGTTATTGGAGGCCAACACGCCCCATCCTCTTTTGCAGGGCTAGGTTCTGACTCCCTGAATGAGGCAACGGCTTTGTGCGATGTACAACTAGAACACGTGGGCCGTGACATTCTCATCAGAGCCCGTGTCGCACCTGATGCGCAGCACACCAGCGAAACCGCTGGCGTAACCACGCACGCGTCCAATCAAACAACGAACACTTAAAGAGTTGCTTAACAAAACACTATGTTTACTGGAATAGTTGAAGAACTGGGTACGGTTAGAGAGTGCCGCCGAGATGGTGATGGGTTTGCGCTGTCTATCAACTGCAGCACGGTGCTCGAAGGCACCATCTTAGGCGATAGCATTGCAGTAAACGGTGTCTGCCTGACCGTGACTGAACTTGATGAAAAAGGCTTTGTGACAGGTCTCGCCCCAGAAACCCGTAAGCGCACCAATCTTGAGTCATTGGTCAGTGGTTCAAACATTAATCTTGAACGCTCAGTCACCCCATCGACGCGAATGGGCGGCCACTTTGTCCAAGGACATGTGGATACCACAGGTGTTATTAAATCGTTCACACGCGATGAAGATGCCTTATGGGTTGCAATCACCGCCCCTGATTCTGTCATGCGCTACATTGTGACCAAAGGCTACATCACGTTAGACGGTACCAGCCTGACGGTCGTCGATGTCGGACAGGATTGGTTTAGCGTGACATTGGTTGCCTACACCCAATCGCATATTGTCATGCCGCAAAAAAAGACAGGTGACAAAGTCAATATAGAAGTCGATGTGCTGGGTAAATACGTAGAACGTCTTATTCAGCATGGCATCGCGCAACAACCCGCTGCCTCGTCCGGTATAAACACCGAATTTTTGCAAGAGAACGGTTATGAGTAAGTCAGTTCTATCCTCTGTTGAAGAGGCGCTCGATGCGTACCGCCAAGGTCAAATGGTGATCATCGTTGATGATGAAGATCGTGAAAACGAAGGTGATGTTGTTTTGGCCGCTGACTTTGCAACGCCTGAGTCTATTAATTTTATGGTGACGCATGCCAGAGGCTTAGTCTGCCTAGCTATGCGTGGTGCACTGCTTGATCGTTTAAAAATACCCATGATGGTTCCGCAAACGCAAAACACAAGCGGATTTGGCACAGGCTTTACGATCTCTGTAGAAGCCATTAATGGTGTATCCACAGGCATATCGGCTGAAGATCGCGCTCACACCATCAAAACATTGATTAGCCCGAGTTCGACGCCTGACGACATCGCGATGCCAGGGCATATCTTCCCGTTACGGGCCAGAGACGGCGGTGTACTTGAAAGACGCGGCCAGACCGAAGCCAGCGTGGATATGTCAGCGTTAGCCGGACTCACACCTGCCGGCATCATCTGTGAAGTTATGCGTGAAGATGGCACCATGATGCGCTTGGAAGAACTTAGCGAGTTTGGGTCCGAGCACAACTTACCGATTATCTCCGTCGAACAAATTGCTAACTACCGTTTGCAGCTAGGCCAGGCTGATATTGCAACTACAGCCACTCCAGCTAACGACACAAGTGAAACAACGCAACCACTAGTGACTGAAATTGGCCGTAGTCAATTACCAACAGCTCACGGCACATTTGATGTCATCGTTTACCGGGATCAACAAGGGTTCGAACACAGCGCCTTAGTGAAGGGTAAGGTCGATGGAACTACCCCGTTGATCCGCTTACATTCTGAATGCTTAACTGGCGATGCATTTGGATCCTTACGATGCGATTGCGGGCCACAACTACACACAGCAATGCAGCGCATTGATGAGCTGGGCAGTGGTGTCATTGTCTACTTACGACAAGAAGGTCGTGGCATTGGTTTAGGCAACAAAATTCGCGCCTACGCATTACAAGATCAAGGTCGAGATACCGTTGATGCAAATCAGGAACTCGGCTTTCCTGCTGATGCCCGAACCTACGATGTAGCAGCTGACATTCTGCGTCAGCTCGGAATAAGTTCGGTCAAGCTGATGAGCAACAACCCGACAAAGCGAGATGCACTGGTTTCTTTGGGCATTGACGTTGTTGAACGCATGCCCTTAGTTATCGATGCTCAGCCTCTTAACGCACAATACTTGGATACAAAAGCTGCTCGCATGGGTCATAACTACCAACCCGACGATGCATGAGAGCGAGTGCCACGCACACGCAACACCCTAACCGCGTCACCCACTTCAGCAATTAGCAGGCAAAATTACTATGGCAACAATCATTGAAGGCAACCTGATTGGCACTGGCCTTAAAATCGGTATCGTGAGCACTCGCTGGAACGACTTCATGGGCCAACGCATGCTAGAAGGCGCTAAAGACGCATTGCTACGACACGATGTTGCTGATGATGACATCACTATTGCCATGGTACCTGGGTGTTATGAAATCCCACTTGCCGCTAAGAAGATGGCCGAAAGTGGTAAGTACGATGCGTTGGTTTGCTTAGGGGTGCTCATTCGCGGCGGTACCATCCACTTCGAACTTATCGCAGGCGAAGCCAGCAAAGGTATAGGCAATACGTCATGGCAGACTGGCGTTCCAACCGCTTTCGGTGTTATCACAACCGAGACCATGGAACAGGCGATTGAGCGTGCAGGCAGTAAGGCTGGCAACAAAGGCGCAGAAGCAGCCTTAGCCGCAATTGAAATGGCCAATTTGTTAAAGAACTTGTAGCGTCCACACGGGTAATGGGTGCCGCACTCAACTCTGCCCTGCTCTCGTGTAACGGCGCTCAAAAGGGCGCCTAGCCAGCCTGCATTACTCGAGCCTGTTTTATTTTCTGGTCAGCGATGACTTCTTCGACCAACCATCGCTTAAACGCCACAACATGCTCGGCATCCGTTGAGTCTTCAAGTGTGATGACATAGTAGGCCTGAGCCAATTCAACACTGTGGCTAAACGGTATAACCAAACGACCTTGCTCTAAATCGTGCATGGCCAACTGCTCCAAGCTTAAGACAACGCCTTGCGCCTCCACTGCAGCTGCCAACGCAAGCGATACACGATTAAAGTGTAAGCCGCGAGTACCATCCACTGTCTCTACACCCACGGCACTCAACCAACTTGACCATGTTGGTCGCCCTTCATAGGGTGTTTCATCATGGAGCAAAGTGTGGTGCACAAGATCTTCAGGGGTGCGAAGTGGCCGATGAGTATCGGTAAGCAACGCTGGCGAACATAACGGCAGAGCATCGACTTTCATCAATCGCTCCACATGGCATCCGGGATAATGACCACGGCCAAATCGAATAGCCACGTCGACGTTATGCCGCCGAAGAATATCTTCACTTAACGAGGGAGACATGGCGTCGGTATCCATGAGCTCGGCACTAGCAGAAATTCTCAGGTCGATCTCAGGGTGTAAATCGACAAATCGTCGCATGCGCGGCATTAACCATTTGGATGCAAACGACGGCGCCATCCAGACGTCAAGTACCTGCTTACCAGGCGTTGACCGTATCTGATCGACCGCATCATTGACATGTCGAAACCCATCTTGCAGCTTACTTAAACCTGATTTGCCTGCAGCCGTGAGTACTAACCCTTTGTTGAGCCTGTGAAATAGCTGAACCCCCATAAGCTCTTCGAGCATACGAATCTGTTGACTCACTGCCGCTGGTGTCACATTTAATTCTTCAGCAGCTTTGGCAAAACTTTCGTGTCTGGCAGCAACCTCGAAAGCATTTAACGCGTTAAGCGGAAGAGACCTTGCCATTGGAAATCCTTAGTTAAGTTTCGCTAACGGGTATGAAAAGAAAATGTCGTTTGTGCACCAGCGTTTAAAAAATTAGATTTAACCCCTGTCATCGATAAACGCAACAACCTTCAATGAAATTATCTTGGGTACGACTTATGACCGACCTAGAGTTTGCAGGTTCGAAGCCCACCTATTGATGAATGACATTTATAAGTGCTAATCAGCGGAGTCAATTTATGAAGCTTCTAAGAACAATATTAAAAGGTTACGAAAATTACATGATTCGCAAAGGCCGCGAACATGCTCGAACCCTTCTCCTTACCCGATCGGATAGAGCGTTAGAAGATCTCGGTTTTTCACGCTACTTGTTGGAATCAGGTGCGGATGCTTGGCCATGGCATGCAGCCGAAGAAACACAATCGGGTCTGGATGTCGAAAGATTGCAGGCTATCCAACAACTTCAGGCCGTGAATAGTCGTGATCTACAGGATCTAGGAATTACTCATGGCTCTATAACAACTTCAGTTGTATTGGGCCGACCTGGCATCGAGCGAGAAATGGATCGGAAGGTAGCTTGATGTACGATCACGTATTAGAGCCATCAATCATCACAATCCAAACATTGTGATGATTGATGTTATTACTGTTTATAAAATGCTGATATAACTACTTAACCAATCGTGGCTTAGTCGATTTTGGCTCACGTCCCAGCGCATAAAACTCATCATTGGGCATCATGTCTGTTAATCCTGCCATACGATTAGACAGTGCAAAAAAGGCTGATATGGCACCGATGTCCCAGATGTCATCTTGGCTAAACCCGTGATCACGCAGCTCTTCAAAGTCGTCATCAGAAACCTCTGCAGCCTGGTCACTGACAAGGCAGGCGAAGTCGAGCATTGCCATTTGCCGTGACGAAATATCGGCACGCGTGTAGTCCGTTGCAAGCTGATCGGCCAGACGCGGGTTTTTCTCACGAATTCGAACAATAGCGCCGTGCGCGACAACGCAATAAAGACAACTGTTCATAGCCGATGTAACAACCACAATCATTTCACGCTCACCTTTAGAAAGACCACTCTCTTTTTCCATCAGCGCATCGTGATAGCTGAAAAAGGCTCGAAATTCGTCTGGACGATGAGCAAGCACTTTAAAAACGTTGGGCACAAAGCCCGACTTGTCAGAAACAGCTTCTATACGGGTGCGAATATCATCGGGTAAAGACTCC
>CALKLO010000058.1 GCA_937991945.1 uncultured Granulosicoccus sp. | reverse complement strand
GGTTATTCTTCGGAAGAAGCTCTTGATCGAAGCCCCGGTAAACGGCGGCCGTAACTATAACGGTCCTAAGGTAGCGAAATTCCTTGTCGGGTAAGTTCCGACCTGCACGAATGGCGTAACGATGGCCACACTGTCTCCACCCGAGACTCAGTGAAATTGAATTCGCGGTTAAGATGCCGTGTACCCGCGGCTAGACGGAAAGACCCCGTGAACCTTTACTACAGCTTTGCATTGAACTTTGAATCTATCTGTGTAGGATAGGTGGGAGGCATTGAAGCGTGATCGCTAGATTGCGTGGAGCCACCCTTGAAATACCACCCTGGTATATTTGGAGTTCTAACTCAGGTCCGTTATCCGGATCGAGGACAATGTATGGTGGGTAGTTTGACTGGGGCGGTCTCCTCCCAAAGAGTAACGGAGGAGCGCGAAGGTACCCTAAACACGGTCGGAAATCGTGTGGTTTGTGCAAAGGCATAAGGGTGCTTGACTGCGAGACAGACACGTCGAGCAGGTGCGAAAGCAGGTCTTAGTGATCCGGTGGTTCTGTATGGAAGGGCCATCGCTCAACGGATAAAAGGTACTCCGGGGATAACAGGCTGATTCCTCCCAAGAGTCCATATCGACGGAGGAGTTTGGCACCTCGATGTCGGCTCATCACATCCTGGGGCTGTAGCAGGTCCCAAGGGTATGGCTGTTCGCCATTTAAAGTGGTACGCGAGCTGGGTTTAGAACGTCGTGAGACAGTTCGGTCCCTATCTGCCGTGGGCGTTTGAGAATTGAGGGAAGCTGCTCCTAGTACGAGAGGACCGGAGTGGACGAACCCCTGGTGTTCCGGTTGTATCGCCAGATGCATTGCCGGGTAGCTACGTTCGGACAGGATAACCGCTGAAAGCATCTAAGCGGGAAGCCCCTCCCAAGATGAGTTCTCACTGATTCTTTAAGAATCCTGAAGGGCCCTTGAAGACCACAAGGTTGATAGGCAAGGTGTGGAAGCGCAGTAATGTGTGAAGCTAACTTGTACTAATTGCCCGTGAGGCTTGACCATATAACACCCAAGCAGTCTATAGATGACGCTTGAGAACGTTGTATGCGACATGATGAAGTAACGATTGATCGGTACAGTGTTTACGACTCCCCAATTTGTTGTTTAGTTAGGCATCACTATGCCCAACTGGACAGCGCACCAGTTCTCCCGGCGACCATAGCGTTTGGGTCCCACCCGATCCCATCTCGAACTCGGAAGTGAAACCATTCTGCGCCAATGATAGTGTGGGGCTTCCCCATGTGAAAGTAGGTCATCGCCGGGTTTTAATGTAGTACGCCACTAGGCCATCCTCCGGGATGGCCTTTTGTCGTTCTGGAGAACACTAAAGTACTCTTCGACCCGTATGATATGCGCTAAATATTCGTTCGCGTTAAACCATCTATGGTGCGAGTCGTGCATCGCTTAAGCCTTTAAAACCTTTTTCGGCAATGAGTGCGATATACGCTGACAAACTGTTTCAGCGCGATGTGCTGTAACAGAGTTGAGTTGTTCACACAAAGGCCGTTTCTATTGGTAAAAATAGGACTAAGTGTGTGATTTCCAAGACTCCGCAACGCGTACTGATGTATTTTGCCCTTTCAACGCTTCTGGCTGCTTGCAGTGGCGGCGGTAGTCAGGATAGTACTGATCAAGCCCCCATCGACCTTGGTCAAGTCAATGCCATTGAAGCGATAACATCGAATACCGTTATAGGCCGTGTGGCAGATGGCTATATACGGGGCGCGACCGTTTGTGTCGATATCAATGAAAATGATGCCTGCGATTCTGATGAGCCCTTTGCAATAACAGGGGCAGGTGGTCTATATGAGCTGGCTATTCCGGAGGATGCAGAGGCAATGCCTATTGTTGCTGATATCCCCGCTGAAGCCATAGATGAAGACACGGGTGAATCGGTTGGTGAGGCGCTGGTGTTTATCACACCTGCTAATCGCCCTGAATTTATTAGCCCAATAACCACGCTTGTGTATCAAGAGCTACGCGTAAACCCAGCATTGGAAGTAGACGAGGCAGAACAGATTATCCAATCTGCTTTGGGTATAGATGGCAATGGAGTGAGCTTGTTTGCAGACTACGTGGAACAGAGCGACCCAGAAACAAACCAAGATGGAACTGCTAATAGGTTTATTTACCTGCACAGTACTGCACGAGTAGTTGCAAGCATAATGAAGGACCTTGAATCACAAGTTGAGTCTGCAGCTGTGTCAAACGGCGTAGATGTGATTAGTGATCAACCGACCCGTCTTGCTATCCAAAACATTGTTCTTAATGAGATTAGAGAAATACTGCCACAAATTGGACAGCAAGTATCCGATCTCATTGGTGATGAAAATAACGATTTTACTGAGCTATCAATCGAGAGCTTTGATAGCACTGGCTTCAACCCTGACGAATTAGCAGTATCGTTAAGACCTACTGTTGAAACTGATAACGTAGTAGACCGAATAGAATCAACTGTAGAGCAGGAAGAGTTCGTTGAGTCAGATTTGCGACAATCGCTTAGTGACGGTATTTATTGGATTAACTTTAACTGTGATGAATACAGTTCTGCGAGTTCAGTCACTGGAGTAGGTGGTGCCGGCCATAATGTGGATGCTCTTGATGCGCCGCTAGCTTTGTTTTCTCAATGTGCTCCAACTTATGGACGAGCACAGCTCAGCGATGATGGTTCTGAGTTGTTCACGGAAGAATATTCCTATAATTCAGTTAGTCGCACTTGGGAAGTCTTGAATGAAGAGGTAGGCGGTTCTGTGCACTACACCTTGGTGGGCGGTGAGTGGGTTAGTGGAGGCGCTAACGACTCTAACGATCAAATTGAGTTTCTCTCACAAAACAGTGCGTTAATTACTCAAGATGTAGGCACTCTCGAATTAGACTCAGCCACTCAATCATTAGATGGACGGCTTGTTCAGTATCATTTGAGGACCGACGGGGTTGATGAACACTGGTTTGATTTGGTCGAAGACGACGATATATTTTCCAGTGGTGCGCAACTGTATAAGCTGACCGTCAGTACCCATGGTGCTCAGTACGTTTTGTATAACGAGCCTTCAGTGTCAGTGAGCGAAAATAGTTGTGCCGCTTACGATAATAATTGCAACGTTGTTCATTCGTTAGTGGATGGTCAGAAAACACTTGCTTCATCGCTCAGTCAGGTTTTGAATGACTCTATAGTGGGAGTGCCTCTAACACTAGAGTCTTTATTTGGAGATAACGCATTAATAACATTGAATGCCGAAATAGAATCTGATGGTAGTTCACCGACAGCTGGAATAGCGTTAATTGATTTCACCTCTCAAACTGTCACTGACTCTATAAGCTACGAAGCGTATGGCGAATGCGTCACTAGCTGGATTGACTCAATCGATACGGATACAACAAATTACGTTGAGCCTCCTAGTCTATTTTCACCTGGCGAATTTGCGGGCACTCGAGATGAGCTTGCAGCGTTAATTGGAGACGGAGGTTTGTCCGAAGAAGAGCTACAACTACTAGCGTCGTTGGTAGATGCAAATGGGGAAGACATTGCTAACGCAATTGGCGATGCTGAATACGATCATGATTGTGATTTTCTAATCGATACTCCAGTGGCAGACCTATCGCTTAGCGATGATTCAAGTGGGGGAGGCTATATCAATTACTCAGAATATGAACATCTTGTAGGGTCAGTGTTTGAATCCGATTGGACGCTGATAGAAGTCGATGGCGTTGAAATAATAGAGATTCAACTTCCGTTAGCTATGCGTTATGACGGTGAACATGGCCAACTGCAAACTTTATTACTAGCCGAACAAAATGGTTTTCTCCGAGTTGGTGCCCGTCTGTCTGAAGAGAATATAGAAAGTGTTGTTACTTACAACGAAATTGCTTTTTCTACATTGAGTTCAATCCTAGAGAGTCGGTACTAAGTCATAAGCAGTGCCGGCTTTGTTGGTTGAGCCGTATACGAACAGGTTGTTAATTCAAAAAAAACCGCTAGAGAAGTTGTCGTTAGGCAAAAGGATTTTCGGTCCCTACAATCGTCGGATCAAATGCTGTGCGCGTAAATACCTCTTTCAGCATTGGCTCAAAATGAGTTAAAGGACGTGTCGTGTAGTTGGGGTCGAAAGCTTGCTGATCCCAGTCATCACAGAAGCGTTGACAGCTAGAAAACCACGGGTGGTTTTTGTATTCAAGATGTCCATCTGTAGGCAAGCCCATTTGAGCACCGTAAAATTGCATTTGAAAAAGCCCATGCATGTGAACAACCCATGTTACTTCTGCGCGTACATATGGCCGAATAATAGTGGCAGCTAGCTGTGAATGATTTTCTGGCGCAAGATCATCGCCCAGATCATGAATTAATGCAGCCATGATAAATTCGATATCGGCCCCGTCATCTTCGGCTCGGGTGGCGCTTTGCAAGGAGTGTTCTAGTCGTGAGAGTTTGTACCCCGCTAATGAATGCTCTAGATTTGACAGTGCTTCGATAAGCCGGTCGGGGAGCGAGCGTATATGCTGCTTTTCGAATTTATCCAATAATGCATAGTCTTGCACCGTGCCTTGATCCATACGCGTAAAGCTAACGATGTCTGAGGACGTTGATGTTGTCATGTGGGATTCCTGCCTAAGATTTGCTAAATAGTACGGATGCGAGTTCGTCTAACTTACGAGCGCAGTTAAAATCTAAGGCCGTCAGAGCACTTACCGAATGGGTGGTGAATGATATCGAGCAGTAGCCCCAGCCGAAGCAGATATCAGGATGGTGATTTTGTTCGTCAGCTAATGCTGAGCAAACGTTGGTTAAGGACAAGGCTTGGCTGTATCCCTTGGTCGTGAACTTCCTGCTTAGAGCGGTACCGGTATCGTTTAGCTGCCAGTTTTCATGCAAGGCAGAAAGATGCTTTGTTACCTGATTTTTGGTCAGTGCGGGTAGAGGCATGTTTATACAGCTTCACGGTTCAATGGCTAATGCATAAAGAATATCGGATGGCCGGTGGCGAATCCAACTAATTGTGTCTGAGTTGCGCCTTGCGTATCCCAAATTATCTGAACATCGTATGATGGGTTAGAGGCTTGTCTTAGTTTGATAAGCCAACACCACCCCATACAGCGACCTAAGAAATTGCGTTCAACATCATGCTTTGTACCTTAGCCGTCGAAAACTATCGTTCCCTATATTCTATCGCGATGCCTCTAGATCGGCTCACGGTGGTCACCGGGGCAAATGGTGTAGGGAAGTCAAACCTTTACGGTGCGCTGCGGCTTCTGGTGGCGGCTGCCAGTGGCGATGTTGTTTCAGCATTGGCCAAAGAAGGTGGGTTGCCCAACGTTATGTGGGCAGGCCCCGCAAATGTCAGCCGTGCCATGGAGCGAGAGGAGGTGTTGATTCAAGGTGGGCCGAGGAAGGGGCCTGCAAGAGTGCGTTTGGGTTTTGCAAGCGACGAATTTGGATACCTGATTGAGCTAGGCCTTCCAATACCTCAGCATTCCGCCTTTAATCTAGACCCCATTATTAAACGTGAATGTATTTTTCATGGTTCGGCGTATCGATCTGCTAGTGCGCTCGTCGATCGAAAAGGCGCAGTTTTACGACGACGTTCAGGTCGTCAGTGGGAAATTGTAGCGACTGATTTACCCGTGCACGAATCGCTATTTGATTATGCAGGGGATTCAACGTCTGTACCTGAAGTGTTCCGTTTACGTGAGACGCTTCGACAATGGCGATTTTATGCGGATTTTCGAACTGACGCTAACGCTCCTGCGCGTAGTTCTATGACAGCTACTCGTACACCGGTGTTGCATCATGACGGAAGGGACCTAGCAGCCGCACTGCAAACGATCATAGAAATTGGTGACGCTAAAGCCTTGGCTGATTGTATTGATGATGCATTCCCAGGCAGTGTTCTAGACATCAATGATAACGGTGCGGGGCACCTGTTGGCGGGGTTACGTCAACCCGGTTTACTCCGAACATTGAACTGTTCAGAATGGTCCGACGGGACACTTCGGTACATTCTATTGGTTGCCGCCTTGCTCACCCCTAGGCCACCGCCATTGATGGTTTTGAATGAGCCTGAGACTAGCCTTCACCCCGATCTAATAGCACCTCTTGCGCGTTTAATCGTGCTGGCTAGCCGCCAGTCACAAGTGTGGGTAATTAGTCACTCACAAGATTTGGTAAGGCGCTTGGAAGGCACTGGAGAGTCTAGCAATCATGTGCTGGAGAAATCTATCGGGCGAACTCAGGTGGCAGGTCTCAGAGACCTTGATTGCCCTATATGGCGCTGGAGTTAGGTTAGCTTTGTGCGAGTTTTTCCACAGCGAGAGCAACGCTCCAGGGTCACTAGTTTTCCTAGCTTCACATCAAATCGCTGTGATTTGTCGACAGACCATTTGTGATGATTGCTTTGGCAAAGAGTGCTTTTTTTAGGGGTAGGTTTCCTCCCAAAAGGTATTACGTCGCCCATGTTCGGTTGTGGTTTGCTGTTTGACTGAGCACCTTACACTACTGAGCTGGAGAGTCCGAGGAGCCGCCCTGCATTTGAGGGCATAGGGCCCTGATCCTCAGTGTGGGCGGCTTTTTAGTGCGTCGAATTGACGATTTTTAGCGACATATATTAATTGGGTGGCTAGAATTGTAGAAAATCGTGTCACGGTAAAAAGCACGCGGCATTCAGGCAATAATGGGATGGCTTTGTGCAAGTATTGCGCAAACAAATGGTTACTCTGGTGGTACGCGTATCAAATTCTTCGACCTTGGTCGATCATGCTGGTATGTTGGTTATAGAACTTGGTGTAGTTGCTGCAAGCCATTGAGGCAAGTAACTATGTTTGAGTGGGCCACCTCAGTATTGTATGTAACCTAGATTTTGCTAACTGCGTCATTACTAATCTGGAGTTTATTCAATTGCTTGGAACAGCCCCCAAACCATCATCATGGAATGATCATGATGTTACGAAAACTGTCTCGAAAGGTGGGGCGAAGATTCTACAGGCTGTGGATTGTATAGAGAATAAAATAGTGAGTGAGCAGGTATTTAGTCGCGCACGAGTGGTGTTGGCAGATGAAGTATTCGTTGGCAGCGTACAGGTTGTTGATGGAATTATTAAAGACATCAGCAAGGGTGCTGTAGCGTCGAGCGCTTCAGTGATTGATTGTGCTGATGACTTCCTGTTGCCGGGTTTAATTGAACTACATACCGATCATCTAGAAACACACTATTGCCCGAGACCAGGTGTTCGTTGGGACATGCTCGCCTCTATACAAGCACATGATGCTCAAGTTGCAGCAGCGGGCATCACCACAGTGTTTGATTGTTTGCGTTGCGGTCAAGAGAACAAAACTAGTGGGTACGAGGCCGGTGAAATGACCGACCTTGCGAAGACGTTGCAACTAGCTAAAGAACAAAACAGGCTTCGTGTTGAGCATAGGCTTCATTTGCGTTGTGAGGTTTCCACGCCTGACGTCCTAGATGCTTTTCATCAGTTTGATCAGGTTCCGGGTGTCGGTCTGGTATCCATGATGGATCACGCCCCTGGACAACGCCAATTTACATCCCTAGCAGGATATGCGGAATACCATCAGAAACGTTTAAAGATGAGCGATAGTGAATTTGCTGATTACGTAGATGTTCGTGTTAACGCTTCATTAAAGTATTCGGATAAGCATAGGCGCGAACTATCGAAGTTATGCTTCGATAGAGGTATACCGATGGCAAGTCATGATGATGCGACGTTGGCGCATGTGCAAGACTCCATAACGCATGGCGTTAAAGTTGCGGAATTTCCCACCACGTTAGAAGCTGCGCGAGAGTCTCATGCGGCAGGTCTTGGTGTTTTGATGGGGGCTCCTAATGTTGTTAGAGGGCAGTCGCATACAGGAAATGTTGCTGCTAAGACATTGGTAGAAAATAATTGCCTTGATGTCCTATCATCGGACTACATACCTGCAAGCCTTCTTCAAGCTGTGTTTACGCTGTCACAAGAACTCGGGTTGATAAACTTACCTCAAGCTGTTGCCTTAGTCACAAAAAATCCAGCGAAGATTATGAGCCTTGAAGATAGAGGTGAGATAGCTGTGGGACGACGTGCTGATTTAATTCAAGTGTCACAGTCCAACGAAATGGATGTTACGCCGGTGGTTCGCAGTGTATGGCGAGAAGGTCTGCGAGTGATGTAGTTATTCTGGTTGAATAATTACTCTACGAATTTATCAGTCTTTTTTTTAAGTGGAAAGACAGCCAACTGAGTGAATGCAGATTTTCTGTCATCTTGTGTGTACACCGCTAGCTGATTCAGCTCAGGGGTGTTTTTCACGCAAGCAGCGTATTGTTCAATAACCCAATGCTGATAATCGTCATCTTGCACCTCTAGTTTTCCAGATAGCGTCATGTGAAAGCGAAATTCATCTGCCACATACGGGTATCCAAATTCTTGAAGTAACGATTCCTGTCTAGGCGTAAGCGATTGCTGTTGCCGTCTTTTAGTGTCGGCCTCCGATAGCGGCTTGCGAAAAGTTTCAAACTGCTCGACACAGCTGAACGCAAACTGTGTCAGCGATTGTGTTTGTTCTGCAAGGGTCAACGCTATAAAGCCTGCCATGTTTCTTGGGGCGAGTGTATTAAGTGATACAGGGTTGAGCCCTGTCGAAAATGATTCAACAGCTGCTAGGAGTTGCGTCGCAGTGTGTGTTTCATTTAATTCAAAAGGTGCTTTGAGTGTTGCGTGAAAACCATAGTGAGCTGGCTTTTCTGTTATCTGTTTCCAGCGAGATGAATCTACGAACGAAGTGTTTGCTGTAGGAGCACGAGCAGACTCGGCTGTGCGTCCGAGTACATTCTTGCCGAACTTGTCTAGCTCGGAATCAGCTTTGGGGGAAAAATACACAGCGAAGCGTTTAGTCATAATCAACTCGTATTGAAATGCTGTAAGCGTCCAAAAAGTTAGATTAAGTGTATTACGCTTTTGATTCACCTCATACTATTAATTACCAGTGGTTAAGCACTGTAATAAATTGCTGGCTAAGGCTCTAATCAACGCGGCATAGAGATCAGGGCCTGGCTTGAGTTGAACGCCTAGAGGGTCAAGCACAGCTCGTTTTACGGTCGTGCCACCGACAACGGTGTCTATCAAGCGCTGGCTATATTGAGGTTCTGAAAACACACATTGAGTTTTTGTTTCAAAGAGTAAGTGCTGCAGTCCACTTATTTGGCTAATGCTTGGTTGGCTGCCATCATTCAAGTTGATAGCTGCCATGGCGTGCACATCAAACCTTGATTCGAAGTAGTGATAGCTATCGTGAAATACAACATACGATTTGTCTGAGATTCCTGACAATGATTGAGCGACTTCAGCACTCATGATTTGCAGAGTCTTGGCAGCTTGCATTGCATTACTTTGGTAGATGGAAGCATTCACTGGGTCTATCGCTGATAGATTTTGAGCTATTGAACCAAGCCAAATCACAGCATTGGACGGATCTAGCCATGCATGTGGGTCAATTGCATTTGCTTCATGATCAGAGTCATTTTTGTGTTCGTCATGCGAATGATCATGATCATGGGAAAACAGATTGCTCTCTCTAGGTTCCAGTAGGGTCGTACCCTCGCTATCGATGAGTTCGATGGCAGGCGTTGCTTGGGCTAAAGACGCTAACGCATCTTCAAGCCACGGTGTAAGTGCGCCGCTTGTATAAAAAATGATATCCGCGTCATTGAGTTTTGCTGCATCTGATGGGCGCAACGAAAAATCATGTGGACTGGTCGATGAATTGATTAACAGCGATGGGCTGCCAAGCTCTCCCATGACCAATGACACTAGCGAATGCGTTGGGGCGATGTCGCTGAGCACTTTGGGTGCCGCTGCAATGTTTTGTGCCACGCCTAAGGTCAAGCCGAGGGTAATTGCCCAGAATTTCAGGATATTCATTCGAAGTGTAGAGTGTAAAAAATGTTATGTTATATCAATACTAATGTAAACAGTGTTTATTGACACTGAATAAGACACATTGTGAATGAATAAACAAAAAGCACAGCCCGTTGTGGGGTTCTCGCAGCATGACCATAGGCGCTGCGTAAAGAAAGCGCTCAAGGAGGCTGATGACTATTGTGAGCTAAACCAGCTCAGGTTCACGGTTGTGCGCAGACGCACCTTGGGAATCTTATTAGAAAGCCATATGGCTATGGGCGCTTACGAAGTGTTGGAGCGGCTGAAGCTTGAGGAACTTGGTTCGAAGCCACCCATTGCCTATCGCGCCCTGGGTTTTTTGTTAGAAAACGGTTTCATACATCGCATAGAGCGTTTGAACGCTTTTGTTGCTTGTTCGCATCCCGGTTCAACGCATCATCCGGCCTTCCTCATTTGCAGTGATTGCGGCAGTGTCGCGGAGGCTGCTGTAAGTCCAAATTCCGATGCATTAAGCCAAACCGCTGAACAATCTGGTTTTCAAATCGAGCACACCACAATCGAAGCCGAAGGCCAGTGTCCGGATTGTTTGCAGCAGGTGGAGTCATGAGTGCCACTCAAGTGCTACTCGCAGCCGACAATGTCAGCGTTCGTTATGGTCGTTCTGAAGTCCTGCAGCGCGTCTGTTTTTCAATTGAGCCTGGTGAGATAGTCACCGTGGTTGGGCCGAATGGCTCTGGTAAGTCCACAATGATTCGAGCGCTTATCGGAGCGTTGCCGCTATCTGGTGGGACGATAACGAGGCAGCCCGGTTTAAGAATTGGATACGTACCTCAGCGTTTGCAAATGGAGCGCGGTCTGCCGATGACCGTACGCAGGTTTTTCGATCTGCCCAAACGTGTTGAGGCCGCAGCATTGGAAAGTGTTGTTGAAAAAACGCAAGTTCGATCCCTGCTAGATCAACAAATGATGGACCTGTCCGGTGGGCAATTTCAGCGAGTGTTGTTGGCAAGGGCGTTGTTGGGAAATCCGCACCTATTGGTGCTTGACGAAGCAACGCAAGGGCTTGATCAGCGTGGGTCGGCCAACTTTTATCAGCAAGTGGAATCGGTGCGTGATGATTTGGGTTGTGCCGTATTAATGGTGAGCCATGAATTGCATGTGGTCATGAGTGCTTCGGACAGGGTTATTTGTCTTAACGGGCATATCTGCTGTCAAGGTACTCCTGAGGTCGTGTCATCTAAGCCGGAATACCGAGCGTTGTTTGGGTCGGGCACGCAAGGGGCGCTTGCCTTGTATCGCCATCACCATGACCATAGTCACGATCACGATCACGATCACGATCACGGGCCGGCTCACTAACCATGTTAGATAATTTTATAGTTCGAGCCGTATTGGCAGGCTTAGCTGTGGCCTTGGCTTCAGCGCCTATTGGATGCTTTGTCGTTTGGCGACGCATGGCATATTTTGGTGATGCAACGGCACATGCCGCTATATTGGGTGTAGCTATGTCCTTGGCGTTTTCGCAATCAGTTTTCGCGGGCACGCTGGTGGTCTCTGTGCTCATGGCGTACCTCGTTTCAACGTTAAGTTGGAGAGGTCATTCCATGGATACGCTGTTGGGCGTGTTGGCACATTCAGCGCTAGCCTTTGGCTTGGTTGCTGTGTCGTTTATTCCCGGTGTGCGCGTTGATCTCAATGCCTACTTGTTTGGAGACATACTGGCTGTTAGCGCTTCTGATCTATGGGTTATCTGGTCAGGTGCAGTCGCCGTGGTTGCACTAATAGCATGGCGTTGGTCGCAATTACTGATGGTTACGTTAAACCCTGAGCTGGCCCATGCAAGTGGTGTAAACCCCAAACGCGAGCAATTGGTGCTGACTGTGTCACTGGCTATTGTTGTGGCGGTGGCTATCAAGGTAGTTGGTGTGCTTTTGATAACAGCGATGCTGATCATTCCTGCAGCGGCAGCTCGGCCCATGAGTCAAACCCCTGAGCGTATGGCGGTGTATGCAGCTCTTGTTGGCGTATTGTCTATATTGCTAGGTATTTATGCGTCGTTTAAGTTGGACTCGCCTACAGGGCCTACGATTGTGTGTGCAGCGGCGTTATTTTTTCTTGCGTCTAATGTTGTTAAAAGCATTAGGCGGGTATAGGGGCTGGTGTTCGCAACGCAAATACAAGTATGAAACTAAAGCTTGCACAGTTAGAAGCGTTTGTTTGGGTTGCGGACCTAGGTAGCTTTCGTAAAGCTGCGGAGCGCTTAAGCACAACACAGCCCAATATTTCCACGCGTATTTCAGTGTTGGAGCAATCACTTGACGTCATTTTGATGGAGCGTGATGCAGGTTCAGTGCGACTCACATCAAAAGGTCAAGAGTTGCTGGATCACGCAAGACAGGTATTGCGTGCAGCCGAACACTTAACTGAGGCTGCTGGTACTGCGTCTGTATACGACGGCGTACTAAAGCTTGGTGTTACCGAGATGATCGTACACACCTGGCTTCGAGATTTTCTACGTGCACTTAAAGAGCAGTTTCCTAATGTTTTGGTGGAGCTGACCGTTGATCTCTCTGCCAACCTAAAAGAGGCGCTCTTTTCTCGCTCAATAGACCTGGCACTACAAAGTGGGCCGTTTGAGCGTCAAACCTCGGGCTGGCAAGAATTGGGAACCTACGATTGGGTTTGGGTCGCTTCTCCTGAGTTGTCTCTACCTAGCGCGCGCAAACTGATGCTTGCCGATCTTATCGAGTACCCGATTTTAACGCATGCTCGAGACACCCGGCCCTATGAGGAGGTATCCAAGCATTTTCGTGGGAACCATCATGCGGCGGCCAAGCTTGTGCCGTCAAGTAATCTAGCGGCGTGTTTACACATGACCATCGATGGCATGGGGATAGCCGCTCTGCCTGCTGCCATGGTGCGAGACAGTATTCTTGCGGGTCAGTTGCAGCTCATCGATTATGAGTGGTCACCCGATAGTCTGGTTTTCCGAGCACGATATGACGCCGAGCGCTCGCCGGCTTTTGTCGGTCAGGCGGCCTTGTTGGCCAAAGAGCTGTCAGAGCGGTATATCAACGAATTCTCTCTCTGATATTGCCCTGTAGGATTAAAATTATTTATCCTAAGTATCGAATAATATAATTGGATTTTATGCTGGCGTGGCCGTAACCTGTCACCACATATGAATCCGCAATAGAAGTAACGACTATGGCAATCGGCAAACCCAGTGTCAGATTAGGCGT
>CALKLO010000057.1 GCA_937991945.1 uncultured Granulosicoccus sp. | reverse complement strand
CCAAGTACGTGCTCTGCATCGGCAACCGACTGCACATCCGTCGTGTCTTCCATACTTGTTTGAACAGCTGCTTCGATCTCTGCTAAGGAAGCTTTGCGGTGTAGATCTAACCTGCGTAAATAATTTCTCATGCCGTCGCTTCCGTCAGTACGTCGAGTGCCGTGTCGAATTTACTCAGCTGTTGCTCTGCAAGCTGCTGTTCACGGATTGTTAGAAGATCAAAATGTTCTGGTTGGCAACGTGCCACCGCTCGTTCGTAATGTTCGTTTAGCTCATCTTTATCCAGAGCGCTTGTGAGCGGAAGGCCTAGCTTAACGCGCGACTGAATGGCTTGTGACTGATGGGCGACTGAGCGGGCGTCCCAACGTTTCAATTTGTCTGTGTGTTGTTGCTCCCACCATGTGGGTTTGTCAGGTCTGGGCATGGGCGGCAGAGTTTCGCCGAAGGCTGTTTGAAATAACTCGCTGAGTTGCTCGTGACCTAACCCAAACGCGTTACCTAAAAATCGTAACATCGTATTTTGCACAGGTGTGACGGCATTTTCACTAATGAGAAGAACCATCAGTAGGTTAAGTATTTGTACGCGCTGCTCGTGCGAAGTGTTTTCCTGTAACCATCTTGTGGTATCCGCAAAAGCCTTAACCTCTTGGTTGAGTACGCGACGTTTTATAAGCTCGTGCTCATCAGGCGTTTCAATGGCTAAAACCGCGCTCTTAAGATCGGGTTGATAACGCTCATCGGTGTAAGCCATCCAATAAATCATAAATTCGATAGCAAAAGACAATTGATCGTTCGCATCTAGGTTTTTCAACCAAGTGCCCATGCTGTCATCTGTGTTGCCTTTCACCGCAGTTGCGGCGTGAATTGGATCAGCTTCAACCGCAGGTGAAACCAACGCAACGGTTTCATCGATGTCGTCGTGTAAGACCGGGTCGTCCTCGTCGGCGAACAATTGACCGACCTGGTCTTCGTACATTTGTTTGCTGGCTACGGAATGATCGCCAATGGTATCTAGAGTGTCGTCCAAGTCATCAGAGTAGGGTCTTACCCTCTCGGCTAGTGGTTCTGGCTCTGGTTGCGAGTGGGAGTGTGATGGGCGGTTTATCTGCGGCGTGTGGTATGCAGGTTTTTTGTTGCGGCGACGCATCAGCAGCCAGAAGCCCATCAGCAGGATGGGCATAGCACCCGCTGCAATGAGAATCATTCTATTCATGCCAGAAGCGCCCTCGACACTGGCTTGAAGTTGAGCCCACATCTGTTCAGCGCTTTGGCGCGCTCGTTCAACAGGTGTGCCTTCTGCTGTCGCGTCGTCGATAGCTGCGCTGTCGTCAATGGAGGTGTCTTCATCTGAGGGCGACGATGCAGGCGCCGATTCTTCAGTAGGGGAATTGGTATTGTTCTGTGCCAGAACAATGTTTGTATCAGTCGTGTCGCTGCTGCTTATGTCAGATGGCAGCTCTTCTATGGTTGGTTCCGCCGCAGATGGGATTGCAAGCGTTTCTGTAACCGGGGTGTCGAGAGTTGGTGCGCGGGCGGCGGCAGGTTCTGCGGCTGTAGCCACCACTGTGGTTACTGCGCTGTCTATGGCAGCGTCTGCTTTGAGCGCATCTAACGTGTCAATACTGCTAATAGATGATTCGATGGCCTCAGCGATCTTGCTTGCAACGGTTATTGGTTCAGCCACAGATGTGGGTAGAGCGGCAGCGGGTGCCTCAACGGCAGTAGTGGGGAGCTGATTCTTAATGAGTGCATCGGCTTCTGGGCTGCTCGTGACAGCTGCAATAACGGCCTCAGGCTCTGGGGTGCTCGTCACAGCTGCAATAACAGCCTCAGGCTCTGGGGCGCAGTCAAGATTGGCAGTGGAGCTTTGGTTACCGCACATTCGTTGCCGCGCTATTCGTTCGTCAACGGTCAGGGCCGACGCAGTTTTTTGTGGTTCTTCAAGTAACGCTTCCGACTGATCAGTAACACATTGACGGTAAGCAGCTGAGTCCAGCAAGTGCTGAACTGGCATGCAGACACGCTTTACAAAGGCTTTTGCCGAAATAGGTAGGTCGTTATAAGCGTCAGCGTGTGCAACAGAGCTGATGATGCCGGCGGACAGCACAATCAGGGCTGCGGCGTTGCGAGTAAACAATGTTATCGCCCTCAGGTTCGATGTTCGTTTTGGCATCACAGCGTATATTGCAGTCATTGCGGGTGATAAGAAGGCGTCATTAGACAATGTAGGGTGTCAGTTTAGCGCTGATAGCGCTAGGCTGCCATGCAATCATAGATAGGTGACGGTCTTCTTGCAGTGATTGACAATAGAATTTACGAATACGACATACTTAGCGGGCTTGGTATTCTCTATTAACGCAAGTGCATGTGAAAAAGTGCAGGTGCCAACTTAACCGATGTTTATATGATTACGCTGCTCATTGACGGACAAGTATTCATCTTCGCTGTATTACTCGTCACCATTATTGTTTCCCTGTCTTTTCATGAGTTTGGCCATGCTTGGTCCGCTAAATACTTTGGCGACAACACAGCCGAGAGTTTAGGTAGGCTAACGCTGAATCCTGTTGCTCACATTGATCCGACAGGGTTGTTAATGATTGTGTTGGTTGGTTTCGGGTGGGCGAAGCCTGTCCCAACGGACCCCAGAAATTTCAATTCCTTTTGGGCGACCTTGTTTATCGCTCTTGCTGGGCCTGCAGCCAACTTATTATTGGCATTCTTGGCTATCAATATTTTCAGTTTGGGTGTTTCGAACGACATCGGTTTTCTATTACAAGAAAATGTAGCGACCGTTTTTTATTGGTTCACCTATCTCAATTTATTGCTCATGTTATTCAACCTCATTCCTCTGGGGCCATTGGATGGGCATTACATCCTGCCGTATTTTTTGCCTAAACAAATTTCCCATAAATACCGAGAGCTCAATCAGCAATATGGCGGGTACGCTATTTTGGGGCTGGTGTTGCTCAGTTATCTTGGGTTGCCTGTGTTCGATGCATTGAGAGGGGCTGCCCAATGGTTTATCGGTGTGCTCCGCGTTGTCGGTTAATTCGTAATAACATAAACCAATAGACAATTCGCCCAAGCTTATCGTTCGATGAACGCAAAGCGACTTAATGAGATTGAAACTGACACTATGCTGATTTTGTTATCGCCGGCTAAAACACTGGATATGGAGACGCCCGCTCGCCTTGCTAACCCGTCTCAGCCTGGCTTTATGGACGACTCTGCGGCACTTGTGACATCACTTAAACGCTATAGCAAAAACAAGCTGGGTGAGTTGATGAGTATTAGTGAGGCTCTGGCCGAGCTTAACGCTACGCGATTTAAAACGTGGGAACCCCCTTTTGATGTAGACAATGCCCGTCCGGCGATACAAGCGTTTCGCGGAGATGTCTACGTTGGGCTAGACGCTGATACGTTAAAAAAATCGGATCTGCAGTTCGCTCAGGAACATCTGCGTATCTTATCGGGCTTATATGGCGTGCTCAAACCATTAGATTTAATCCAGGCCTATCGTTTAGAGATGGGCACTGCATTGAAAACGCGTCGGGGTAAAAATCTGTATGAGTTTTGGGGGGACCGCATCACTTTGCATCTCAACGAAGAGCTCAACGAGATGAAAACAGGCGTGGTGGTGAATCTGGCCTCTAATGAGTACTTCAAGTCGGTGCAGCCTAAGCAATTAGTAGCGCCGCTAGTTTCTCCGGTGTTCAAAGACGAGAAAAACGGTAATTACAAAATTATCAGTTTTTTCGCCAAGAAAGCCCGCGGTGCCATGGCTAGGCACCTGATCCAGGGCCGAGCAAAAAATATTGAAGCCGTTCACGAATTTACTGCGTTAGGGTATGAGTATGCCCCCGAAGTATCGTCAGCAGGGCAGCCGGTGTTCTTGCGATCTGAGAAGGCGGCGTTGCCTTACCTGGCTTAATTGAAAGCGGATCTCGCCTGCGATAATCAGGCAGCCTAACAGTGCGAATAATGTCATAAGACATGTATCGCCTCTGATATCCCTGCACTTTAGAGTGTGTGTGGCTTCTTGTGTCCTGCGCCCAGTTTGTCTGGCTAGAACTCATTCGCTCGAGGCTTTACTTAAGTCTTTGAAAAGTCGCTAGTAGCGAGCATTCTCAGAGCGAGTCAACGTCGGCGGGGCCTGTAGGGTTACGCTGGGCGGCTATGGCCACAGCGGCAGTGGTGGTTTTGCAGTTTTTCCGGCCCTGATGTTGTCAGGGCCGGAAAAATGGATGCTAAGCAGCGTTTAGTTTCGTGAAGAGAACTCAGGGTAAGCCTCGATACCACACTCTGATATGTCGACGCCTTCGTATTCTTCTTCTTCAGTGACGCGCAGTCCCATAATCATCTTGATGACAGACCAAACGACCAAGCTCGTGCAGAACGTCCAAACGAAGATAGACGCCAGTCCCAACGCCTGAGCACCGAAGGTTGCATCGCTATTGGTTAAAGGAACTAACATTAAGCCCAGCATGCCGACAACACCATGAACAGATATCGCTCCAACAGGATCATCTATTTTCATTTTGTCTAACGTTATTATCGAGAAGACGACAACGATACCGCCAGTGGCACCGATTAGCGTTGCAGCCAATGGGCTAGGTGCTAGTGGCTCTGCAGTGATGGCAACCAACCCTGCTAATGCGCCGTTAAGTGCCATCGTTAAATCAGCCTTGCCCCAGATAATGCGAACAGTCAGTAACGCTGCGATAACACCACCTGCAGCTGCCATATTGGTGTTGACGAAAATGGCAGACACTGCATTTGCTTCATCAAAGTTTGATATTTTAAGTTCAGAACCACCGTTAAAGCCGAACCAGCCCATCCACAAAATGAATGTGCCCAGTGTTGCTAAAGGCATGTTGGCACCTGGGATAGGGTTGATTTCCCCGTTAGGGCCGTACTTGCCTTTTCGTGCGCCTAGTAGCAATACACCAGCAAGTGCTGCAGCTGCACCACACATGTGCACAACACCAGAGCCTGCGAAGTCTTGGAAGTTTGCATCATTCAACCAGCCACCGCCCCATTTCCAGAAACCTTGGATAGGGTAGATAACAGAAGTAAATACTGCTGCGAATAGAAGGAAAGACCAAAGCTTCATTCGTTCAGCAACCGCACCCGATACGATAGACATACCAGCGGCGACGAACACGACCTGAAAGAAAAAGTCAGAGCGTGAAGAGTAATACGGGGCATCTTCGCCTCCGGCTTGAAAAGCTTCGGTTGCGTTTTCTTCGCCTAATAAAAAGCTCAGGCTAGGTATGTATTGACTGATGGTTTCACTTGGGTACATCAGGTTGTAACCGATCAACATGTACATAATGCAAGCCAGTGCATACAGTGCTATGTTTTTAGTTAATATTTCGGCAGTGTTTTTACCGCGCACCATGCCAGCTTCGAGCATGGCAAAGCCGCAGGCCATCCACATAACCAACGCACCTGACATGAGAAAGTAAAAGGTGTCTAGTGCGTAGCTCAGTTCAGCAATTTGTTCCATTGTGTTGTCTCTATATATGTGTAGGGTTGAGGAGTCAGTTCTCGTTAGAGGGCAATGGGGCCCGACTCGTTAGTACGGATTCGAACTGCACGCTCAAGGGTGGTGACGAATATTTTTCCATCGCCAATTTTTCCCGAACTTGCAGCTGCACTAATGGCTTCAACCACTGAATCCAATTGATCGTCGTCGATGCCGATTTCGATTTTTGTCTTGGGGATGAAATCGACGACATACTCAGCGCCTCGATACAGTTCCGTATGTCCTTTTTGTCGCCCAAAGCCTTTGACTTCAGTGACTGTCATCCCTTTCACGCCGATATTTGAGAGGGCTTCGCGCACATCCTCAAGTTTGAAAGGTTTAATGATTGCTGTTACCAGTTTCATCTTGATATTTCCTAGATTGCCGTTGTCCTGAGTAACGTAGTTACA
>CALKLO010000056.1 GCA_937991945.1 uncultured Granulosicoccus sp. | reverse complement strand
CGAGCTCGCATCGTCTATTTCACTCAAATTGGCTACAACGCGCTTGATCAAAGAGAAGCTTGGGATACTCGTATGTCCCGCTGCAGACTCTGCTTATTTTGTATGACAGGCGTTAAACCGAGTGAGCAAGACGTTAACTACCTTGTGATGGCTGGCCAACCCCGTAAAAGATCAACACAGTCTATGGAATTGGACATGGCCTAATACTCGAAAAACGATGACCGCAACATCTCGACGGCAACTCGATACGTAGCCTCGCCCCTACAGCGCCACGGCTAAGAATTCAAACGAGTCCACAAAACGCTGGTTTTCTGGTCATAAATCTATTACCAATGCGGTAATTATACTGGGAATTCGTACTCAATTTTCTGCCAAGCTTTGTCCTATCAACCAGCATTAGCTGTCAACTATAGGGCGTGTTCATTTGTCATGAAATTCATTCTCCATGCTTGTCTTCTTGTCTGTACTACTTTGATTACCAGTGTTGTAGCTGTGGAGCACGCCTCAGCTCAGCAAGCGAACAGCACAGACACTAATAGCTACGACTTATCCAACCCGGATGTTCAAATGAGCCTCGCGTTTGTTCATACGCTGCTGCTAAACACCCGAGAAAATCATAGCCACCGACTAAACGGTGAAGTCGGTAATGAATACTTCATCAGAAAACAAGACGGTGCAGAAGCTGTTTTTAATATTCGCGGAGATGTTGTTACAGACTGCTCCAATCGTGGCACTCCTAACAAGGCCAACCCCGCGCAAAGACCATTAGCCCATTTTTCTCTGGACGTATGGCCATGGATGAATACGGGTAACTGCAACAATGCCGCGACCTCGCCTCAACAGCGAGTTGACGGGTATATAAAGGATCTTCGCGAAGCATTGATACTGATCGGTGATACTGGCGGTGGATTCTTCGTACCTGAGAACCCAAACGTCTTAGAGGATAACTTTGCCGCGTACTATTTGTTCGCCATACAGCTAGAACGCTCAGGCATCGACCTATACACCTTCATGCGATATGACTTCGTTGTTGAACAGCATCGCGAGGCATTCCTTGCAAACTTACGGCATATTTTTCTATCTGAAATAGCCGATCCTAGCTCGTAGCGAATGGCTGCACATCGTATTTTATAACGAGTATTTCATCGTTATGATGTGCAGACACCTGTCACGTTGTAATAACGCTAGCTGCGCATTCGTTTCGCCTCTGGATCAAACAGTGGCTCTATGGCAATTTGCGCAGGGTATCGAACACCTAAAATTTCCACCTCAAACAAACCGGTGTCTGCGCGTTCGGCAAGCTCTGCCGGCAAGTAGGCTTGCGCTAACGAGGCCTCAACAAAGTGGCCATAGCCACCGGAGGTTACCCAACCCACTACACGCCAATCTCCCTCACGCTGAGGATCAGGCTTGGCTAACTGTGCGCCTGTCTCATCAAAACGAGGAGCACCATGACCGTGTGGCGCACTCACTGTGCCGTAGTCTGTGTCGCCCACTTTCGCCCAGATGGGTTCGTCAGCAATGACATCCGCTGTTTTAGCTTCTATCACTAATGAGACCCGTCGTAGTTTAGGGCCATTTTCAAACTCTACTGCGGCAGCCTCTCGACCAATGAAATCGTTTTTATCGAGTTTTATAAATCGCTCCATAGCTCCTTCGTAAGGGCCATAGATAGGTCGAAGCTCAGCAAACCATGTAGGGAAGTTTTTCTCTAAGCGCATTGATAGTAATGCGCGCATTCCGAAATCAACAATATCGTGCGCCTTGCCTGCGGCATGAATACCGTCGTACACCTTGCGCTGATAGGCAGGTGCCATCCAAATTTCGTAGCCCAAATCGCCGGTGTACGAGATACGGTTCACGATACACGGCGCACCGTTGACATCCATTTCTCGCGAGTCCATAAATCGGAAACCTTGATTGGATACATCCACATCGCATAGTGCTTGTAACACTTGCCTAGAGTTAGGTCCGGCTATGGATAAACCCACCAAGTCTAAATCGAAGCGCTTGATACTCACATTGGGGTAGCCAGACAAGACCTCTTCCAACCAACGCATATGATATTTTTGCGCAGCAATAGAGCCCCACATTAAGAAGCGCTCATCGGCCAATTTGGCAATAGTAAAATCACCAATTAACTTACCGTTGTGATTAAGCATAGGGGTCAAGACCATACGCCCCAGTTTCGGCATTGTATTGGTCATTAGATAGGACAAATACAACTCCGCACCTTCGCCAGTAATTTCGTATTTAGCAAAGTTAGATATTTCAGTGACGCCTACCGATTGACGAGTCTGCTTGACCTCACGGGATATCGCCTCAAAATCATTAGAGTGATGGAACGAAGGAATGTCGTGCGCGCTCTCAGCGTCCTTGGCAAACCACATGGGAGTCTCCAACCCCCAGCTATTTCCCATAACCGCATGCTTGTCGTTTTTCAGTACATCGTAAATGGGTGTTGTTTGTTGTGGTCGTGCCGCAGGTAGCTCCTCGTTAGGAAAACTAATAGAAAAACGACGTGAATAGTTTTCTCGCACTTTCGCATTGGTATAACGCAACGTTGCCCATTCACCAAAGCGTGTCACATCCATACCGTAGACATCAAAACCAGGGTCACCGTCGGTCATCCAATTGGCCAACGCCAACCCAACGCCGCCACCTTGTGAAAAGCCTGCCATGACTGCGCAAGCACACCAAAAATTGGTTAAGCCTTCAACAGGCCCTACTAGCGGGTTGCCATCAGGTGCAAAGGTAAACGGACCATTAATGGTTTGTTTAATACCCGCATTCTCAAACGCTGGGAAATGTTTGAAGCCTATTTCTAAAGAGGGGGAGATACGGTCTAAGTCGGGTTGCAGCAGTTCATGGCCAAAATCCCATGGGGTGTTATGGGGCGACCACGGCTTGCAGGCTTTCTCGTAGGTGCCCAACAATAAGCCATTGCCTTCTTGGCGCGTGTATATCTCGCCTTTGAAATCGATAACACCGACTAATTCTCTGTCCGTGCTTTGGTTGAATTCCACAACCTCTGGTATGTCATCGGTGAGTAGGTACATATGCTCCATTGCCAACACGGGCAATTCCAAGCCAACCATACGACCGACTTCTCTGGCCCACAAGCCTCCCGCATTCACGACATGCTCTGTCGTTACAGTGCCGCTTTCAGTAATGACCTGCCATGTGCCATCGGGTGATTGCGTGATATCCATAACCCGATTGCGCAGCTCAATTTTCGCACCCAGCTTTTGGGCAGCCTTTGCATAGGCGTGGGTTGTACCGGATGGGTCAAGGTGACCTTCTACCGGGTCCCATAGCGCCCCGACAAAGTGGCTTTCATCCATTAGGGGGAACATGGATTTAGCTTCAGATGGCGTGATGATTTCAGTTTCCATGCCTAAGCAACGGCTACGGGCATGAGTCATACGCAGAAAGTCCATGCGCTCTTGGGTGTCGGCCATCATGACGCCACCGGTTAAGTGCAGCCCGCACGACTGACCCGATATTTCCTCGAGTTCGTCATAGAGCCCTACTGTGTAGGCTTGTAGCTTGGCAACGTTAGGATCACCGTTTAATGTATGGAACCCACCAGCTGCATGCCACGAGGAGCCAGAGGTCAGCTCAGATCGCTCAATCAGGAGTACATCCGTCCAGCCCGCTTTCGCTAAATGGAACAGTACTGAGCATCCGACCACTCCGCCGCCAATGACAACTGCTCTTGCCTGTGTCTGCATGTAAATCCCCGTTCGTTCTTAACGTGTACATTCATTGGCCGAATTGACACCCATACAAAGGCGACAAAACCCACCGATCGAGCCCGAATTGTAGCGGGAACCGCGAGGTAAAAACACTCTGATTTTCTAGGTGTAAATAGGCCGCTTTTTGCTTTGGATCGCCCGCCAGCGTTGGGCTCTACGACGATGATGGTATTTCTAGTCACAATCTGATGCACATCAGCCTATGATGCAAGCAACGCTATTCGTTTGCGTATCAACATTCAGGCGCACATGCATTATCAACAGTTCTTGAATACGCTGACAGCCACCTCCCAATAGCTTCTATATTAGCCAAAAAACTGCACGCTACAACGTTATAGGGAAGCCCATTTTTTCCACTAATTTTACCCATAGCTTTCGCCAGCCGCCTTTTTCATCCAAGGTATCTAAGGCGTACATAGTGATCTTTGCCCCTATCCAGCGAAAGGGCTCGGGTGGAATATAAGCGGGCACTGAATTGGCAAAAGACAAACGCGTTGCGTCAGTTTCTTTGCCATCGAGAAGCGCTAAGCCGACTTCTGCACCAAACCGACTGGCTGTAACGCCAAAGCCTGAATAACCACCAGCAAAAATCATATTGCCTTTGTGAAATCGTTGGTAATGCACAGCCATTCGCGTGGTTAAACCGATTGGGCCACTCCAAGCATGCGAGAACCTAATGCTATCTTTTAATTGTGGAAACGTGCGGTAGAACGAATTAACCAAGCGGACATACGGCTCAGCAGACTTATCCTGTTCAGGGTCAGTGTTGTTGTTGAAAAAATAGTCGAGCCTGCCACCAAACAAGATGCGGTTGTCGCGGGTAAGACGCATGTAGTTAAGCTGCGTGCGGGTGTCGTAAATACCCTGTCGGTTTTTCCAACCCACCGATGCCATCTGTTCATCGCTTAGGGGCTCAGTAACCACTATGCGATCTCTAACGGCGGCAACCCGTCGCTTAATACTTTTGTGGCCAGCAGCCCATGCGTTGGTTGCCAACAATACTTTTTTAGTTCGAATAGTTGCGTTGGGTGTTTGTATGATGATCTCTTCACCATCGAAACGATTACTGATATGCGGTGTGTTTTCGAACAACTGCACACCCAGTTGCAACGCAACACGCTTTAAACCCCGCGCTAATTTTCCAGGGTTGACCGTGCCGCTGCGTTTACGTGACCACACGCCCGCATGAAACAACGGTGATTGAATTTCGGCTTGTACAGCGCTTTTATCTAGTTTGATGGCATCGTGGCCGTATTTTTTATACAGCTTAAAGTCTTCATCAATGGCGCCAAGACCTTCATCACCAATAGAGACCTTAAGCTCACCGCCCCACTCGATGTCACACTCGACCCCGTACTTTTCTAACGTATCTCTGAATGCATCTAAGTTGCTACGACCTAAGTCTTCCAGCGCTGCCACTTCATTGGGAAACATACGTTCGGTGTTATCAATGCCGTGCATAACCGATGTAGACAAAATAGCGCCGGGTCTGCCGCTGGCTCCATTGGCAATTGACTGGGCCTCTATCAGCACCACGTCCCTATCAGGTTGCGCCTCCTTGGCTAAGATGGCAGACCATAAACCGCAAAAGCCTCCACCCACAATAGTCAGGTTGGTTTCGATATCAGCAGCCAAGCTGGGTTCACTGTCCGCAGGGCCCAAGCTATCAAGCCAATAGGTTGTGAAGCGAGTATCGGTTAAGGCTTTGAGTGCTGCCGGGTTGTCTTCTTCAACGCTCATTATTTTTTCATGCGACTGGCGTGCGAGCACAGCATTTCATACAAGATGTTTGCGCCAAGCGTGGCGGTGTTACCGGATTGATCGTATGGCGGTGAGACTTCCACCAGATCGCAACCCACCAAATTAATACCGTAAGTACCGCGCACAATTTCTAAACCCTGGTGAGACGTTAAACCACCCGGTTCAGCGGTACCGGTACCTGGTGCGTAAGCCGGATCAAACGAGTCAATATCAAATGAGAAATACACAGGGTGATCACCCATCATTTCTCGTACTTCTGCCATTAACGGGTTTAACGATTGGTACCAGATATCTTCGGCTTGCACCACGCGAAAACCTTGATTGCGTGACCAATCGAAGTCGTCATCCGCGTAGCCGGTTGCTCGTAGTCCTATTTGAATAACCTTGGATGGTTCAACCAAACCTTCCTCGACCATGCGCCTGAATGGTGTGCCGTGAGCAATTTTTTCACCAAACATATGGTCGTTAATATCGGCATGCGCATCAATATGAATGATGCCCACGGGGCCGTGCTTTTTAGCCATTGCACGCACTATGGGCAGTACTAAGGTGTGATCTCCGCCTAATGTAAACGGCACCGCATCGTGCTTGAGTACGTCATCGTAAAACGCCTCAATGATGTCGACACTTTTGCCCAAATTAAACGTGTTGATGGGTACATCACCGATATCGGCCACCTGTAAATGATCAAATGGCGATATGCGTGTCTTCATGTTGTAAGGACGGATCATGGAAGACTCTTGACGAATCTGCCTAGGTCCAAATCGAGTGCCGGGACGGTGCGAGGTACCGATATCCAAGCCAATGCCGATAAAGCACGCGTCCAGCCCTTCTGCGGTTTCCTGTGAAGGAAGCCGCATCATGGTGGATGGGCCTGAAAAGCGCGGCATATCGTTGCCGCCCAATGGCTGGTTGTATTCCATACGAGAACCTACATTCTGGGGCTATTTATTAGGCCACTATGTCGCGTTTACAGCCGCAACACAACAGACACGACCCAGATTATCGCATCGTAAACGGGTCCGCCATGGGTTGCTCTGAGGTATTTATCCAGGTTGTTCGGGTTCTGGTGTAATCCAAGATGGAATCCATACCCGCTTCACGGCCATAGCCAGACTGATTGAAGCCACCAAAAGGCGCTATGGGCGACACCGCACGGTAGGTGTTGATCCAACAAATACCCGACCGAAGCTGCCCAGACACCCGATGTGCGCGTGCTAGGTTTTCTGTGAACACGCCAGAACCCAACCCAAACTCACTGCTGTTGGCCAGCGCAATGGCCTCCTCTTCAGTGTCGAATGGCAGCAAGGACATGACGGGGCCAAACATCTCAACGTTGAGGGTTTGGGTATCGTGGGACTGGCATTCCACCAGTGTGGGATTGAAGAAATTGCCAGCCATATTAGCGGTGCGCTGACCACCAAAGCGAATGACGGCGCCTTGTTCCAGTGAGGCTGCCAGTGTGGCTTCGATATTCTCGATTTGCGCCAGCGTACACAATGGGCCGACATGGGTATTAGCAGTTTGCGGGTCACCCACAACAATGTTCTCAGCACGCTCCTGAATAGTTTGGACCAATTGGTCATAAATGCCGCGTTGCACTAAACCGCGTGAGGCGGCCACACACGACTGACCTGATGCACCAAAATTACCCGCTATGAGTCCATTAACGGCTGATTCTACATTGGCATCATCAAACACAATGATGGGCGACTTGCCACCCAGCTCTAAGGTGGTTACTGCAAAGTTTTCGGCTGAGTTTCTAACAACATGGCGTGCTGTTTCTGTGCCGCCGGTGAACGCGATGCGATCGACATCGGGATGCCTGGTTAAGGGAATAGCGCAGTTGGGTGCATCACCACTGATGACCGACACTACACCAGGCGGGAAGCCTGCTTTTTCTATGAGCTTGGCAAATTCAAACATCGGTGCGGGTGCGACTTCTGATGCCTTTAGTACAACCGTGCAACCCGCGGCCAACGCTGGGCCAATTTTGGTGGCGGTGAGAAACATTTGTGCATTCCACGGCACGATGGCTGCCACCACGCCAATTGGTACGCGAGTGGTGAACACATGCATGTCGGGTTTGTCGATAGGCAATACGGCGCCTTCGATTTTGTCAGCAAGCCCTGCGAAATAGCGGTAGTAGTCACCTACGTAGCGAGCCTGCGCCACAGTCTCCGAGGCTAACTTGCCACTGTCTTTGGTTTCTACACGGCCAATTAATTCAGCGTGTTCTTCTATTAGGTCGGCCAAGCGATACAACAGTTTGCCGCGCTGGGTTTGCGTGATGTTGCGCCATGCAGGATCATTGAGAGCACGCTTAGCGGCACCCACTGCACGATCAACGTCTTCTTGTGCTGCACACGCAAAGCTTGCCCAAGGTTGTCCAGTGGATGGGTTTAGACTCTCTAAGCGTTGGCCTTGAGCGCCATCACACCATTGCCCATCGATGAATAAATGGTATTGTTCGAGTTCAGACATTATCGCTTCCTAGTTGAATGCAGGCATCACTTCATCAATGAACCGGCGTAGCGATTCGCGTTTACGTTCAATCGACATTCCGCTGTCCATCCAATAGGAGAATTCGTCATACCCTAAGTCTTCGTAGCGTTTAATTTGATCGATGACGTCTGAGACCGTACCGATGGTTAAATTCTGTTTCATATTCTCAGGGCTCATCAGGGTATTGGCTGCCAGTTCTTGCTCGGACAACGGATCAATATGACCTTGAGTCACTTTGCGTTTATTTTGAAACCAAGCACCAAAGTAATTATAGAAGCGACTGAGTTCTTTGGAGGCTACTTCGACATCGTTGGCATCGCTGGCCACATAGGTGTGGTGCAACAACATGATATTGGGGCGTGGCCCGGTATAGCTGTCACACGCCGCATTGAATTTGCCCATGAGAGAATCAATTTCTTCGCAGCCTTGCCATAACGGCGTTACTTGCACATTAAAACCGTTGTGTACTGCGTATTCATGGCTAGAGGGGTCACGTGCCGCTATCCAGATTGGGGGGCCGCCATGCTGCAGTGGCTTGGGAACCGTGCTGGTTGATGGAAACTCGTAAAACTCACCTTTATGGGTACAGTCGCCCTCCCACAGTTGGCGTAATAACACGGTGGTTTCACGCATGCGTTGGCCTGCTTCCCAAGCCTCTAGCCCTGGCATCATTCGCTCGTACTCATAGCTGTAAGCACCGCGTGCAATGCCTAGCTCTAAGCGGCCACCGGTAACAAGATCAGTCATTGCCGCTTCTCCGGCGAGACGTATCGGGTGCCAGAACGGTGCGATGACCGTACCCGTGCCTAATTTGACGTTTTTAGTGTGGTTGGCAATGTCGGTAATCGTGATAAACGGATTAGGCGCAATGGTGAATTCCATACCGTGATGCTCGCCCGTCCAAATAGCACGCATACCGCCTTCATCGGCCATGCGACACAGACTCAGAAAATCTTCATACAACGTTACGTGTTCTTGTTCGGGTGCCAAGCGCTCCATATGCGCAAAAAGTGAAAATTTCATCGTACATCTCCGCCGTTCGTATTATTCATCATGGTGAGCGCAGCGCTTTAGCATCTATCGTCATACGCTTTGCGCTCCCGCCCGTTTAAAGAATGCAATGAGCTGGGAACACACCTCATCACCATGGGTCATGGACATCATATGTTTGCCACCACTGACTATATGGTTGGTGCCATCTGGGGAGAGTTCGCTCATCGCTCTGGACATAGCATCGGTTGAGTTAGGTTCTAGCTCCCCTGTAGTAAATAACGCTGGGCATTGAAGGCTTTTAATCATTGTCGTACTCGGCCCATCGTCATACGCAAAGGCTCTATAGGCTTGCTGATAACCCAATGGGTTTATGTCTTCGAGCCAGTCTCGACAGTGCGTGGCGCACTGTGCATTGATACCCTTTGGGTTATCACCAAACCACCTAGCAAGCGTTGCTGTTGGGTCAGCGAGACTCAGTCCATTCAAGTTATCAGCTCTTGATCTTACCGATGCCGTAGCTGACTCTTCTCGTTGGAAAATACCGTTTAAAACAGCAATGGCCCGTACGTTATCTGAGTAGCGATTAGCTAAATCGAGACTGATCACCGCACCCATCGAATGCCCTGCCACACACATGGGCTCGGCGGCTGCGTGCAACACTTCAGCGATACAGTCCGAGTAATCCTCAATAACCGGTTTTACCTGCGTCAGGACTGGGCTGTCCCCGTGCCCTGGCATATCGATCACGGTCAGCGCAAAGTGCTCTTGCAGTGACGGTATAAGATTGGACCAATAGTCCGCACGCATACCCACGCCGTGAATAAGCAGAAGCTGTGGACCGACACCGCCGGTCCAACCGTAAATATGCTCGGTGAGCTTAGATCGCTGCAGGGTTGTCCAAGTCATGTCCCAGATCCTTTAAATCTTGATAACGATCCCCGATGCGATGGTGTGGACGCCCGCCACTGGCACCGCCCAATACGATAAGCAACTCATCGTCTCTAGGGGCATCACTAACAGAGAATTGCACCGTTAAATAGTGCGAGCGCCGACCTGCATCATGCTTGTCCATCAACGGAACACTGACCGGTGCATTAGCACCACCGCGAGTATTGGAGAACGATAGATAACTTGTTGCACCCACCGCTTCACGATAGAAATTGCCAAAGCGCAGTGTGTGGATTAAGGCTGAGGCATGTTCTATTTCACCATTGAGCCCGACGACCGCTGCTTTTCCATAGGCCTCTATGGCGTCGCCACCACCGGCTAACGTGATAATGCGTGTGGTCAGCAACTCACCCAATTCAGGGCCAATGCTCATAATTTCAGGCTTTAGATTTTCTACGTACTGGCCAGCCCACGGGTTGGTGATGACAGCCGCCACAGCAAATAGTCGCCATGGTTTTTCTACTGCTTTGAAACCTTCTATTAAGACTTCTTCGTCAAACGTAACGATTTTGCGAATTTCAACGCTCATAGAATGGGGTCCGCTGCAGCTTTTAAGGTGTGAGTACTATCAGACGTCGAGCAACAATTGACAAACAATGGATTAAGGGTCAAATTCATAAGCATTGCTAATGGCTAGTTAATGTCGTGAAAAACCGTGCACTTCCCCCCTTGGGTTGGTTCAGAGTCTTTGAAAGCTCGGCCCGACATTTAAGCTTTACCGCTGCTGCCGATGAATTGGGCCTAACGCAATCCGCGGTAAGTCAGCAAATCAAGGCGTTGGAGGGTAGATTCGGCTGCGCGCTGTTTATTAGAAAACCCCGCGGCATTGCATTAACCGATGACGGACGCCGCCTATTGCCCGGTGTCTCGGACGGTATTGCCAACCTACGAGCTGCCGCCGACGCGTTTGAACCGGCAGCCGACCCCGAACTATTAACTGTGGCCGCAAGCGTTAGCGTGGCGCAATGGTTTTTAGCCCCCAAGCTCAAAGAATTTTTAGCTCAAAACAAACAGGCGCGAGTACGCATCATCACCGCTGTTTGGCCCGATGAATTCATTAGCTCCACCGCCGATGTGCGTGTCCGCTTTTGTCCTGTGGATTCCGCTGGCAAACAGGCTGAAGCGCTTGGCAGTAATCGTTTGGTATTACTCGGTGCGCCTGCGCTCATTGGCGACTCAACCGATGCGCAACATATTGCCGACGTCATTGAGCAGACCCCATTAATACAACCGGTGGGTATGGCAGATACGTGGTTGGCTTATTCACAGTTGGCAAAGCTTGGGTTCGACATGCAAGTGACAACCTTTGTGGATTCGCACGGTTTGGCTGTGGATTTTGCGCAATCGGGTTCTGGCATGGCGCTGACGAGTGCACTTATTGGTGCCCCTTGCGTGTCCAATGGCCGCTTACAACTGCTGCAAAAGCACTTTATTCCAGCCAAGGATGGTTACTTTATTGACGCCCCCCATAACCGATCTAATGAGATGACTCAGCGGTTTATCGATTGGCTTAAACTCACCGCTTTTGAAGCCGAACGTGACGCTTATGGGCACGTGTAATTTACGCGGGCGCAACGTCAGCAAAGGATTGTTATGAACGGAATTTTATGGGGCCTGTGTGGCGCTATGCTAATAGGCGCCTCTGATTGCATCGCGCGGGTCACCAGTCAGCGGGTATCACTCAGTGTGATATTTCTCATCATTATGGGTTTATCGCTCGCCGTCCTGTCTATTGGACTAGGTATTACCGCTGATTGGCCACCTTGGAATGCCCGTGCGTGGGCCGCCTCAGCCGTTTCTGGACTTCTCAATTTGGTCGCGTTATATTTTCTCTATCGTGCGTTAGCGCGAGGACCCGTTGCCGTAGCCTCACCCACCGCGTCAACGTTCACTGTGTTGTTAGTTGGGTTGAATGTCTTGTTTGGTGAGGCGTGGTCATGGGCACAAATAGCCGCCATGATTATCGTATTTTTAGGGGTTGCGATGTTGGCTCGCCCAACTGCCGCCGATGCTGATAATCAACACTACGATGCAGCATGGCTTAAAACGACCGCTTTGTTCGGTCTTGCCGCAGCGACCACGGTTGCGTTAAGGATGTTTTTAGCACAAGAGGCTGGCGCTGAAATTGGCGCTCTACACGCCTTGTATTTAAATAGATTGTTTGCCGTGGCAGGCGCCATTGTTCTCGTACTCGTCTGTTTACTACGTCAGCAAACGTTGTCGTGGCCGCAAGGTTCGTTAAAGAAACTGGTGGTTATCCAAGCGGTGTTGGAAACAACAGCACTTGGCGTATTTCTCATAGGCTCTGCTAATGGTAGTCGAGTCGGTGCAACGATCGGGTTCTCAGCTTTTGCCGTTGCCACCGCTGTATTCGCGTGGATATGGCTCGGTGAGCGTATCGGCTGGCAACGAGGACTGTGTATTTTGACTGTCAGCCTGGGTGTTCTACTCGCAATAGCAGGCAGTCCTATGGAGATAAACTAGGATGAAAAAAACCAGAAGCTCATTACATTCAATAGTTGCCGTTGGCCTGTGGGTAGGCCTCGTTACTGGCAGCTTAACGACTACGGCAGTGCAGGCAGAAACACCCGTGCCTGAAAGTGCCGCCCCCCTACTCACCGGCAATACCCTTACGGTGAGTGAAGACGGTTGGTATCAGTTTCAAGATGCCACAACGTTCATTGAGGTGTGTGGCGGTACATTTGAATGCACCGTAACAGATGGCACCTATAACGTTATTAATCACACCACCGGACAACGTTGGAACAACATTGTTGTTACTACCGGTGCGACTCCTGTCGTTAGTGCTCCAGCGACCGGTATGAGCATTCCCGTCATTGAAGGGTTGGCTTTACGCTTCCCCGATAATGGTTGGTATCAGGTTCAGTCCAGTAACACCTATGAATCTGTGTGCAATGGTCTTAGCAACTGCGGGGTTGAGTCCGGGCAATATACCGTTATCAATCATACGGCTGGACAACGTTGGGATGGCCTGCACATTAGCGAGGGTAATAACACATTGTTGTTACCTGACAATGGCTGGCACCAGGTTCAAGACGCCGCAACGTTCGCCTCTATTTGTGAAGGTGTAACGACGTGTTCAGTTTCCAACGGTACATACATTGTTATTAACCACACCACTGGTGAACGCTATGAAGGTGTTGACGTTGGTATAGTTGATGTGGAAACACCAGAGCCTGCCGCATTTACGTTGAGTGCTGCGAATGCTGAGCAAGTTGTACAGAACGTGATGTCAGTCATTAATGAAGATCAAATAGATACTTTATTTGCGAATGCCGCCGACGATTTACTGTTTCAAGATCGCTTGTTTTTTATTACCAACACCGTGGACGATATTCAATTCTCTCAAGGAGTCACACTGGAGACACCGTACCCGTTAGAAACTGGCTTTAATACGGGTGAGTTCACTGACATACCTATTCGGTCTGAGTATACGTGCGCCGCTGGCGGTACTATATTTAGCTATGTTTCGGACCAAGTCTTCAATGATTGTTCTGTTGGTAACCATACATACAACGGCACGGTTGGCCGTCGAAATGACGCTATTCGGGGTACGGTGCGTAATTACCCGTTTTGGGATTTCTCAGCGACCAATACGAACGGTGATACGTCCGTGATAACGGGTGGCTACTCCATAGGCAACATCTCATTCGTGGTGGTTAACCGGATTGAGCGGTGGCGTGATGCTGAATTCACCACCGTACTGAGCGATGGTGATTTTCGGGTCAGTGATTTCACCATAGAGCGACTGGATAGATCAGATGTTGGGTTCACGCTTGGGAGCACCAACGTGATCACTATAGATGGCATTCGGTATGAGATTGCCAACAACTCGCAAAGCGCCTCCATTGAAGGTTCGTTTGTTGTCCAAGCCGGATGGACTGCTCAGGAAGCCGTTAGCGTTGCTGTCTCATTAGGGTTTACCGACACCATTCGAGTGCCTATTGACGGCCCCATTGACAGCTACCCTGGCACCATCGACCCGCAAGAGCCTTTCGAATGGCAGACCGGCAGCATTGATATCAACGCACCTGACGGTAGCTCCCTATCGGTGGTTCCCACCACGCCTAGCGCTCAAAGCTTCAGTATTGAGCTGAGTAATGGCGAGTCCTTGGGGCCTTTCCCATGGGCTGACGGCTATACGGTGGACTGCGGCTCTAGTGATATTTGTGGTGAGTGATTGTTGAGTAGCAGGCGGCCTGATCTTCTCGTTAAGATCTGGCCGCCCAAACAAGGACGGCAAGGCATTGGGTGAGCCGATTCACCTGCTGCAGGGCACCGAAGGTTGGGTACAAACGCCGAAGTCCTGCACATAGATGGCATTGTTTCCCAGACACGCATCGCATTGAGTAACATTGACGCTGCGCTGGCAGGGTTTGGTGCTACGATGGGAGATATCGTCACGGTGACGACTTTTACCCAGACGCAGCCTCTGCCAATGAGCTGCACTAGAACCTCATGATCCGCTCAAAACTCGTTGACCCTACCCGGAATCTGCCACGTCAGGCATTTGCGGTGCCGCACCGTGTTCACGAGCCTAAGATGATTGAGATTGAAATCATCGCAATTGCGCGTACAGACTAAGCAACACACTTTAATGACTACTCAAGAACACACACAGTTCAGCACCCTGCCGATTCGCGCAGAGCTGCAACAAGCCCTGGCCGCCGTCAATTACGTAGAGCTGACCCCCATACAAGCCGGTTCAGCTGCCGCCATCCTAGATGGCCGCGACTTATTGGCTCAGGCCGAGACCGGCAGTGGCAAAACAGCCGCTTTCGCCATTGGCCTATTGAACAAGCTCGATGTCACTGAATTCGAAACCCAAGCGTTGGTTATTTGCCCCACACGAGAGCTCAGCGACCAAGTGGCAGCTGAGATTCGTAGGCTGGCCAGCGGACTTGCAAACACCCGAGTACTGACCTTGTGCGGTGGTAAGCCCATGCACGATCAGCTGATCTCGTTGAAGCGCGAGCCACATATCGTGGTTGGCACCCCTGGCCGTATTAAGAAGCATTTGGAAAAAGGCACGCTTAACGTCAGCACTATTCAAACTCTGGTGCTCGATGAGGCCGACAGAATGTTGGACATGGGCTTCTATGACGACATTATGAACATTTTGCACAGGACCAGCCCCTACCGACAGACCATGCTGTTTTCAGCGACCTACCCGAGTGAAATTGTGGGTATTAGTCGTGAGATTCAAACAGAGCCTGTGGAGGTTCGCGTCGAGGCTACCAATACGGTGGACCAGATTGATCAAACCTTTGTGTTTGCCACTGAAGGTCAAAAGTCAGAGGCGCTACTCAGAGCCTTGGGTAAATACCAACCTGAAAATGCCATTATTTTTTGCAATCGCAAAGTGCAGGTTCAAGCGCTGTGCGAGACCCTACAAGAGCAAGGTTTTCACGCCAAACCGTTGCACGGTGATTTAGAACAACGCGACAGAGACGAAGCAATTATTTTGTTTGCCAATAAAAGCATCTCTTTTCTAGTGGCCACCGATGTTGCGGCTCGAGGTTTGGATATAAGGGCGTTGTCTGCGGTGATTAACTATGACATCACCCAAGACCCTGAGACGCATATTCACCGTGTGGGCAGAACAGGACGCGCAGGATTGGGCGGCATTGCTATCACATTTGTTAATCCGGATGAGATGTACCGCGTTCGCGCTATTGAGCAATTGCTTAAGGCTGAATTTAAGTTTAGCGAACTGCATGCGCATGATAGAAACGATGCCTACGTTACCGCGCCTCCTACCAGTACTATTCAGCTTAGC